>JAPUIP010000671.1 GCA_027296925.1 Candidatus Poribacteria bacterium
CTGCACTGATCTATGCGGCAGCTTGTCATTCGCCTTGCGTGCGGGAATTGGGCCGATATGGAGGTGTGGCAAGGATAAAGTCAGTCCGACGTAGAAAAATTCCGGTGAGCTTTAGTAGTGAACTGGGGAAAAACGAGGAAAAAGCTTGTTGAATACTTGCGAATTCTGGAGAAAATGGCGTTAATACGTACTATCCTCGAGACAATGGATTATTTCAAATCATAAATTTCAACTCGGTGTGCGCATTGCTAAGACGGAGCTACGCCATTCCAGCCAAAAATATTAACCAGGAGTCGTACCAATGAAAAAGACTGAAAATGGTAACTCGGTGTGCTGTGGCCCAGGCTATGCCTCGCCCACAGAGGCGATGAAGGCACCGCGGGAGAAACTCCTTTATACAGTGGCGATTTATGTGGGTACGGGCATCCAGAAGCCCGATTATCTGGCTACAATTGACGCTGATCCTGACAGCGCCACCTATTCGCAGGTGATCAGCCGGTTGGAAATCCCTGGCATCGGCGATGAGCTCCATCACACGGGCTGGAACGCCTGCTCGTCTTGTCACAGTGATGCCAGTAAGGAGCGCCGCTATTTAATCGTGCCGGGTGTGCGTACATCCAATCTGCATATAATTGACTGCGTGAACGATCCCAGGAATCCTAGCCTTCACAAAGTGATTGAGGGTGATGAGATCAAAGAGAAAACAAATCTGTCGGCCCCCCACACGATTCATTGTTTGGGATCAGACATCATCATTTCGATGCTGGGTGACGCGAAAGGTGAAGCACCTGGCGGTTTTCTGCATCTGAACGAAGATTTTGAGATCGTCGGGCGTTGGGAAAACGAGATGGCAGGGATGAAGTTCAACTACGATTTCTGGTATCAGCCGCGCCACAACATCATGGTCTCCAGTGAATGGGCCGCGCCAAACACGTTCATGCCGGGGTTTGACCTCGAGGAGGTGGGTCTCCTCAAATATGGTCGAGAGATTCACTTTTGGGATCTTGAAAAAAGGAGCATCTTCAAAACAGAGTATTTGGGCGAAGATGGTCTGGTACCGCTCGAGGTGCGCTTTCATCACAATCCCGACTCCACTCACGGCTTTGTCGGGGCGGCACTCTCCTCAAATGTCATTCACTGGTACAAGGAAGATCAGGAATGGATTGTTAAGAAGATTATCGACGTTGAAAACGAGCCTCACCCGGAATGGCCCATCCCTCTTCCAGGCTTGATTAGTGTGATCCTGCTGTCGATGGATGACCGCTTCCTCTATTTATCGAACTGGCTGCATGGCGATCTGCGCCAATACGATATTTCCGATCCGCACAATCCCAAGCTGACCGGACAGGTCTGGCTGGGGGGTCTCCTTGGCAGAGCGCCTGTCGTGAATGGCGTTGAGATCGCCGGTGGACCCCAAATGATTCAGCTTTCACTTGATGGCAAACGGCTTTATGTAACCACGTCTCTCTTCTCCACCTGGGACAACCAGTTCTATCCCGATATCCGACACAAAGGTGGCGTTATGTTGATGGTCGATTGTGATACGGAAAACGGTGGCATGGAAATTAACAGTGACTTTATTGTTGACTTTGGTAAGGAACCAAACGGACCCTCACGCTGCCACGAGACACGCTACCCAGGCGGGGACTGCACTTCTGATATTTGGCTCTAAGCCGTGATGGTTATTGGAAACCTAAAAGATAGGGAGTGAATAAAATTAACCACGATGAAGAATATCCTGCGGAGTATCTGGCCAAAATTCTTAAAGAAGTGAAGACAATTGCGATGGTTGGCGCCAGCCCAGACCCAACGAAATTTAGTTATGGTGTGCTGCGTGTTCTGCATGAACAGGGCTATCACATGATTCCCATAAACCCCATGGAAGGGCTCACTGAAATACGCGGGATTCCTGTTTACCCGACACTCCAGTCGATCGACCAGCCTGTGGACATGGTGGAAGTATTTCGTATTTCGAATGCATTATTTGGCATCGCCCAGGAAGCCATAGATATCGGCGCCAAAGTGCTGTGGGCACAAATTGGGGTTCGCAATGACGAGGCTGCAAAACTGGCAGAAGCGGCCGGTTTGAAAGTCGTCATGAATCGCTGCCCAAAAATCGAACTCTTCCGGCCGTTCTGGAAGCCGCGACTGAACCAAACGATTTAGACGACAGATGATCGATCCCGACAGAAAACACGATATTACATTGCGCAATCTCGGGATGACTCTGAAGGTCGGCGAAGATGAATCGATTTACGATGTGGCTCTTGAAGCGGGGATACAGCTTCCCATTGCCTGTCGTTATGGGGGATGCATTACCTGTGCGGCCAAAATGATATCCGGAAAAGTTCGACAACCGAACGCGACAGCGTTGAATAGGCGGCAATCTAAAGCGGGCTATATCCTACTTTGCGTGGCGCGGCCCCAAACGGATTGTGTCATTGATGTGGGTGTGGAGTCTCATGATGAGCTTTATCAAAACCCGTTTGCTGTGAAGCTTTGCACCCAATAGCAAGCTTCGGGCGCTGGTGACGCCGGCCAAGCGGGGCACAGGCAGAAAGATAAAGCCACTGGATGAGACACAGGATCAAACCCCAGCCGAGACACGGGCATCAATGACATGGGCGCAAAGACTCAAGCGCGTATTCAATATCGATATTGAAACATGCTCTGAGTGTGACGGTGCGGTTAAAATAATCGCCAGCATTCGACTACACGGATGTAGGAGGTAGAGCAATGCCGGGAGCAACCAATTCTTGTAGCAGATGATGACGAGAGCGTGACTTGTAAAAATGAGGCGCCGATCGATTCTCACGTCAAGGTTTTCAGTTGCCGGCCTGTAAACAAGGTCAATGTAGGGAGAGACAGCACCGCGATAGCCGCAGAGCCTGGCCAGGAGCAGCTATAGACTAGGCGCAAATAACAGCAATCGACCAGAAGCATACATTTGTAGTGGTCGCTTAGAAACCGGCAATTCATGCCCAAGCAATACCTTAATTAATAGGTGTATTATATAAAGTTAAGGGTTAATAAGATCCAGTGGCACAGATGCATTCCCTGAAAATGCAAATCGTCGTCCCACGACAATAGAAATGGACTACCTGAGAACGGCTGGGCGGCAGAATATCGTTCGCTAATAACGATTATGCCACTTCACGGAGATGCATCAATGGCACACAAAATCGTAACCGCAGAGGCAGCGATTGCGATCATCCATGACGACGATGTGATCGCCACGACCGGGTATGGCGGTAACTGTGTACCCGAGTATTTGATTACATCCCTTGAGCAGCGTTTCCTTGAGACCGGCAGTCCGAAGAACCTTACGCTAATCCACTCGACCGGCCAAGGAAATACAGAGGGAAAGGGGCTCGATCGATTCGCGCACGAAGGCTTTCTGAAGCGACTCATCGGTGGCTACTACGGACTTTCGCCGAAACTCGCTGATATGGCGGTAGCGGGCCGGTTTGAGGCCTATAATTTCCCGGAAGGCTGCATTCTTCAGCTGTATCGCGATATCGGCGCCGGAAAACCCGGAACGTTCTCCAAAGTGGGGCTCGGAACTTACGTCGACCCCAGAGTCGATGGTGGGCGGATGAACGATATTACTCATGAAGAACTCATTGATGTCGTCGATTTGAACAACGACGAATGGCTGTTCTTCCACTCCTTTCCTATCAACGTCGCTTTCATCAGGGGAACCACAGCCGACACAAACGGAAACATCTCCGTTGAGCGTGAATCGCTCGTGCTTGAAGATTTAGCATTGGCTATTGCGGCCAAAAATTCCGGTGGTTACGTCATCTGCCAGGTTGAACGGATTGCGGAAGCAGGCTCACTGCCCTCCCGGCAGGTCCGGGTCCCGGGAATGATGGTCGACTGCATCGTCATTTCTCGCCCTGAGGATCACATGCAGACCTACGGCACCGCATATAACCCTGCATACTCTGGTGAGCTGCGTGTTCCGCCGCAATCGGTCGAACCGATGAAGCTAACTGAGCGGAAGGTTATTGCACGGCGATGTGCCACTGAGCTTCGTGCTAACAGCGTCATCAACTTGGGTATCGGGATGCCCGAAGGTATCGGCTCGGTGTGTAATGAGGAACGGATCTATCGCTACATTACGCTGACCGCTGACCCAGGCATTGTAGGCGGTGTTCCGATGAGTGGTCTCGATTTCGGGGCTGCTGTAAACGCCGAAGCTTTA
>JAPUIP010000672.1 GCA_027296925.1 Candidatus Poribacteria bacterium
GGGGCGATTTGCGTTATTGCTGGCCCAGATGGAACACGTGAAGTCCCTGTAGAGCAATTTTGTACCGGACCGGGGGAAACGGTCTTGGACAGGGGAGAATTTCTCGTATCGTTTAAGATTCCTCCGCCAAAGGAAAGTTCAAGTTCTTATTACCTTCGTTTTATCCCACGCAATGAAATGGACATCGCCGTTGTCGGAGCCGGTGCATCGGTTATTCTGGACGACGCGAAAACATCGTTTATCTCCGCACAAATCGGGCTTGCTGCCGTTGCGCCAACGCCGCTATTCGCGGAGGAAGCCAGCGCACTACTCGCTGGAAGGGAAATTTCCGACGAAGCGATCAACGAGGCTGCTGAGGCAGCGCAGGCAATTGCCCGCCCAATTAGCGATATGCGTGGAACGGCAGAACAGAGAACACACCTCGTTGGGGTGTTGACACGTCGTGCGCTACACGGCGCAATCCAAAGAGTGAAGGAGTCGTAGAAACCGATGCCCAGCAAAGTCCACGTTCAAACAACAATCAACGGCGAAGAAGTTGAATTTCTGTGTGAACCTCGCCAGAGTCTGCTTGAAGTCTTGCGAGATGTGCTATACTTGACAGGCTCTAAAGAGGGATGTAATAATGGAAACTGCGGCGCCTGCAGCGTCATTCTCGATGGACGACTTGTCAATTCTTGCCTTGTGCTTGGCGCGGAGATCGAAGGGAAATCGGTAGAAACCGTTGAAGGTCTCGCTGAACCAGACAAGCTCCATCCGATTCAAGATGCGTTCCTAGAAAACGCAGCCCTCCAGTGTGGTATCTGCACGCCCGGTTTTATTGTGGCGGCAAAGGCGCTGTTGGATAAAAACCCTAACCCAACTGAACACGAAATCCGCTATTGGCTGGCGGGCAATCTGTGTCGCTGTACTGGATATGATAAGATTGTCCGTGCTGTACAAGATGCTGCTCAAATCATGTCATCGGAGGTAAGTGCATAATGGCAGACAAGAAAGAATACAAAGTCATTGGAACCCGTCCCATCCGTCACGATGGTGTTGATAAGGTAACCGGTCGCGCCCTCTACGGCGCCGATTTTCAAATTGTGGGATTGTTACACGGCAGAATGCTGCGAAGTCCGCACGCCCATGCACGGATTAAATCGATCGATACCAGCCGTGCAGAAGCCTATCCGGGTGTGAAAGCGGTTGTAACCGCGAAAGATTTTCCTGGCGCCGGAGACGCAATTGTCGACCTCGGAGAGGGAGCGGTCAGCCTGAAACATCTTCAGGATAACGTACTGGCAAGCAATAAAGCCCTCTACAAGGGGCATCAGGTTGCGGCGGTTGCAGCGATCGACCCCCATACCGCTGAAGAAGCGCTTGAACTGATCGATGTTGACTATGAAGTGCTGCCGCCGGTCATCAATGTGCGCAACGCGATGAAGGAAGATGCGCCGCTGTTGCACGAGGACCTGCGGACCGATGAAATGGGGGAAAAGTCCGAGAAGCCCAGCAACATCGCAAGTCACTTCCAGCACAAGAAGGGAGACCTTGATAAAGGCTTTGCGGAGGCGGATGTTGTCATTGAGCACGAATTTACGACAGCGACCGTGCATCAAGGCTACATCGAGCCCCACAACGCGACCGCGCTATACAACCCTGATGGACAACTCACGATCTGGTGCAGTACACAAGGTGCATTTACTGTTCGGGCGCAGGTGTCAGAGATTCTTCAGATGCCGGTCTCGAAGGTTAAGGTCGTGCCGATGGAAATTGGCGGCGGCTTTGGTGGGAAGATTCAAGTTTACATCAAGCCCGTCGCTGCCATGCTTTCTATGAAGACGGGCAAACCGGTCAAGGTCTTGATGAGTCGAGCGGATGTTTTTGAAGGCACCGGTCCGACGCCCGGCTCCTATGTGCGTGTGAAGATCGGCGCAACCAAGGAGGGACGCATTACCGCTGCGGAAGGTTACCTGGCTTATGAAGCCGGTGCATATCCGGGGTCACCTGTTGGCGCTGGAGCGATGTGCATTTGGTCGTGTTACAATATCGAAAACGCGCTCGTTGATGGGTATGATGTCGTCGTCAATAAGCCAAAGACATCTGCATATCGCGCCCCCGGTGCGACAAACGCCGCATTCGCTGTCGAAACCGTCATTGACGAGATTTGTGAGAAGATCGGGATGGACCCGCTCGAATTCCGCATCCTCAATAGCGCAAAAGAGGGAGATACCCGCGTCGATGGTCCCGTATTCCCACGCATCGGTTTTGCCGAAACGGTTGAAGCGGCAAAGGAACATCCACACTACTCGACCTCGCTTGACGGGAAGTACCGAGGGCGTGGCGTTGCTTCCGGTTTCTGGCCTAACTTTGGCATGAAATCCAGTGTGGCGATTAACGTCACTTCCGATGGGACGATCAACCTTGTCGAGGGTTCGACAGATATCGGTGGCACGCGTGCATCAATTGCGATGCAAGCAGCGGAGGTCTTGGGCATTTCTGCCGAGTCGGTTACGCCTATCGTGGCGGATACCAATTCAGTGGGTTACACGGATGTGACCGGTGGAAGCCGCACCACGTTTGCGACGGGATATGCCGCTTATGAAGCCGCTCAAGATGTCAAACGCCAAATGATTGAACGCGCAGCGAAGTTGTGGGAAGTTGATGAGTCCGAAGTGGAGTTTGCCGATGGTGTGTTTCGGTGCACCAATGGAAAAGAAGAGGAAATCGACTTCAAGGGTTTGGCAGGGCAACTCGATGAGACCGGCGGTCCAGTTGTTGGACGTGGCACCGCAGATCCAACGGGAGCTGGCCCTTCGATCGGTACACACGTCGTTGATGTCGAAGTCGATCCCGAGACCGGCAAGGTTCAGATCCTGCGTTATACAGCGACCCAAGACGCCGGCAAAGCCATCCACCCAAGCTATGTCGAAGGACAGATACAGGGTGGAGCGGTCCAAGGTATTGGTTGGGCGCTCAACGAGGAATACATCTACAACGAAAAAGGTGAGATGACTAACGCGAGTTTCCTCGATTACCGCATACCCACCTGCCTCGACTTGCCGATGATTGACGCGGTGATTGTTGAAGTGCCCAACCCCGGCCATCCTTATGGGGTCAGGGGGGTCGGAGAAACTCCAATCGTCGCGCCGCCAGCCGCCATTGCGAATGCAATCTATCGCGCAATTGGTGTTCGGATGAGAGAACTTCCCATGTCGCCGGGACGTATACTCAAGGCAACGGGAAAGATCTAATACCATTTCCAGTTCTAAAAGCTACTAACCGCATGTGTCAACCTTGAAAAGGTTCACAGCCTTTTCAAGGTTAGTAGCCAATTGATTCAGAATTGGTATAAATCACTTTTCGCAATCTCTGAAAGTGAGCGACTGTAAGGAGTCCTGTAAGGGCAGGGGAAGCTTGTCCCGAACTTTGAGGGGCAAGTGGGAAAAGGTGTAGGGGAGCCGGTTCATCTCCGCTTGGGGACCAAAGCAACCGTGGACATGCTCTTTGAAGTTGCGCCTTAGAAATTCCCAACGCATAAAATGGCAATTTACTGTTTGGATTCTCACATCCATCTCTAGGTTCCCCGGGGGTGATACAGAATGCAACTTGAACCCCGTAATTGGGTGTGGATTCTTGGTGCTGTGCTGTTGAGCGTTGTATTCGTCGTGTCAAGCTATTTCCTGAGTCGATGGGTTTATAGCAAAGACGACGTTGAAGGGTTGGTATCCGAGCTCTCATCTTATACCCCCCATAACGCGGTGGAGGGACGAGAGGTGGTTGATGATCGCCATGAGCAATCCGGACAAGCATCACCATCCGAAACTGTTTCCACGTTCCCGGCAGAAGAATCTTCAGTTTCTACTCTGGATGAAGTAGCAGCCGTGGATTCCTCCACGGTCACGGGTTCCGAAAGCAGTGATGAAGTTGCTTCTGACGCAGCGTCCGAGTATCCAAGGGTTCCGGAAGGTTATCCGCTCATACCGCCTTGGAAAATGCCGGAGGGTACTCAGGCGAATATCTCCGCAGACAACATGAATCAATCGACATTGCTGCATCTTGTCTTAATAAAGTTGTGGAATCAGGGCGACCACGACTTTGTCGCAGGGGTCCTAAAAGGATCTACCGGTAAAGTCTATCCGTTGTATCCGAACACTCTTTATGTCCGCTGGGGAGAAGTTGATCTTCCTGATGGAACAAAAAAGAGATATATTCGGAGGACATTGGGTCCTCCTGGTAGTGTGAAACTTTCCACAGATCAACTGATAAATGGAGAAATCCCTGTGGGGGTAAAGATAATTGACATGGACTCGGGTGGGATTGACGCAACCGAGTTTTTCTGAAAACTCCCGCGTTGGTTTCTAAACCTCCATAAGCAAAAATTCACGGAAGGTGATTTCGTATTATGCCAACGGTATCAATTCCCTCTCTGATGCAAAAGCTCACCAACGGCGCAGATAAAGTCAACGTTGAAGGAACGACGTTGCGGGAAGTTGTCGATAACCTGGACAAATCCTACCCCGGTTTCAAAGATCGCCTTTGCGATGAGGGTCGGATTCGTCGAGGCATTTCGGTATACATTGATGGGCTCATCTCACGGGAAGGGCTGCGTCAGCCTGTGAGTGAGGGCACGGAAATCCATTTCCTACCGGCAATTAGTGGCGGTTGATCTCTCCTTATCAACACGGCCGTATTCAAATCCCCTTTGCCGGTCGCGTATTACGGCGGCGAGGTCGGCAAGATCGAATCATACGCGATGTTATCCATCTGCTCGCCCACTATCGCCCGGACGAACGTCAGATCCGCGTTCATCTCGCCTTTGGCGAAAACCTTCCGGATCTTCGTGATGAACTGTCCCTCCTCTACGTGTCCCAAAAGCAGTTGAAGTTTCTCCACATCTGCTTTGGGTACGTCCCGGTCAAAGCGCTGCTTCCCTTCCAGTACAGCGATGTCTTTTTTGGTGATTCGCTTCGCCCATTCCAGTGTAGCCGGTTCAAGCCCCTCCTGCCGCATTTGCGCCGCCTGCTGGGCAAACTCCTGCACGAAGGGCTGAACATGTTGCTGCCACTCCTTTTCTCCCTGAGTTAACTTCTCCGGTATGGCAAAACCGATTGCATTACTCCACATCGGTAGCCAGGTAAACTGATAGGAGAACGCTTCGGGCAGATCCATTTTGTCCGGTGCTTGAATATAGAAGAGCGCCTCCGTTCGGTCTTTCACAGAGATCTGCGTAATCTTCAGCGGATAGATCAGTTCTTCTGACGCGAAGGTAAAGCGTGTCGGTGTGATCTCTCCTTCATAAGTGCCGTCGGGTTTCTTCTTCATCTGCTTGGGGTCAATCTTCATAACCGTGAAGAACCACCCCTTTTTGATGTAGAAGTCGAGCGTCGCCTCGTCGCCGGAATAGCTATAATCATTATCCTTGAGCCAGGTGTACAGGTCGCTTGCCCGCTCTGCGACAATGATTTTGTAGTCCAGCGAACCGACAATCCCCGCTTCCAGAACCCGGACCCGCAGTTCGTCCCTCGCCGCAGATTCGGTAACGGCGCGTGCCTGCTTCAGAAACTGCTTGTACTTGCTCAAATCCATCGGCTTCAGAATAGTGAAAACCGCCAGTTCCTTGAAAAACTCACGTGGTATCTCAGCCAGCTTCGGCTGAGTTGGGGTGGGAATCACCATCCCGAAATCAGCGGCGTTGCCTTCAAATTTCGGTTGGACGGTAAAAGACTCGGTTTTTTCCAGGGGATTCCAGGTGATAAAGGCTTTTTGGGCGGGCTGGAGGACGTCCTTGTCCTTGGCGGCGAAGTAGCAGCAGGCCGATTCAGCCAGGGTTGGCGCCATCACCGTCAGTGACAGCGCAACCAGACCCAGCATTTTGTGCATCCACATCGTTCTCTCCTTATCTCTACAGATGACCTCAAGGCTTAAAAGGTTCGCCGGTCCGGCGCAGTTCTTTCGTGATGGCGAGCTGACAGGTCACATACCCACCCCGCTGGTACCCACGGTGATTCAAGGCGCCGGCGGCATACCCCGGCCGGGCGTCAGCGATCGTACCGACAATCAGATTGGCGTGTTCAGCCGTTGTATCGTAGCGATCGGCGATCAGTCCGACCATGTTCGCCCAGGCAATTTTCAGGGCTTCTTCCCAGTTCGCCCCCTGTCCGCCCGTAAGGATCTCATCGGCGGATTCGACCACGCGGGTCTTTTCTACTACTGGATTGCCGGTTGGAAATCCGGGCGAGCGATCCACTTTCAGGGTGATGGCAGAGTCGATTTCAACTCCGGTGCCGGTTAACTCGCCGCCCCCCATCCGGGCATGAACATCACCTAAAGAAAGAAGCCCGCCAGGTTTCTGCGCGCGAATGTGGAGGGTACTCCCGGGTTGAACGGAATTGAAGTCCATATTGCCGCCGAGATCTAAGGCGCCCGCATGCGAGGCCACCGACTCCAATTGAACGACGCCGATCATCGGCCGGACCGGTACAACAAAGTCCGGCGGAAAATGGACCAGCCCATCGCGGACGGGCGCGATTAATCGCACGCTGCCCCAGAAAGGTCCGCCGTTACGATAGAAGCCGTATGGCCCCACCTCCATGTCAATGATCTCTATGGCGACCCAGTCACCAGGCTCAATTCCTTCGATCAGAAACGGTCCGCCGGGACGTGACCCGCGTGGTGTTGTGATGTCCAGGGGCGTACCCGGCTTGAGCTCTCCATCGAGCTTGATGTCCTGGTCGTGACCGCCTACGGTTTCAATAACAACGGTCTCGCCAAGTTTGAGGGTACCTCTGACTTGACCACGTTCCGGGTCGTCCGGTCCGGTATAATAGGGCGTTCGAGTGAAACGTCGCATAGACTCTATCTCCTTTTTACGGTCTACTTACTGAAATGGCACCGGTATCTTGCCTCCGTGCCAAGGGAAAGCGTAGCTTGGATCATTCACGAAACGACGCATGCCGACCTCCAGCCGGATGCGCGTTGAAGGAGGAAGTTGAACTGCGAAATACTTCCCATCGACAGAAATCACGTGTTCCGACGATTCGTCGTTTTGGTCTTTCTCCTGAAACCGAATTTCAGTGAATTGGTGTTCCCCAAAAGCACCCGCTTGAACGACAACATTTCGGGGTTCGGTCCGACTCAGATTCACGAGTTGGAGGCCCACCTGATTGGGGTCCAATTTATCCACCAGGGCAGCGACATCCTGTGGCAGACCGGGGCGGTCTCGATCCGGGTCGAAATAACGCACTGTTGCCCTCAAAAGCCCACCGTTGTAAACCGATTGTGGCGCTCCCAGAGCCACCTGCGTCAGGCCCTTCGTGACGACGGGATTGGTGGGTTCCCTATTGTCCGCGATTATCGTCTCGACATCACGGGAATCGCGACGCATCGACTCGAAAATTGCTAAGACATATTGAGACTCTGCCCACAGTATTTTTTCTGGCCAATCTGGATTCACCCCGTCATAGTCAGCAGTTTCTGGTTAGGATTTTGCAATGCCGCAGATCAGCTGTTTTGGGGGCAATTTTCCGTGTGGAACGACCTCAAATGCGAAATGCGAAGTGCGAAATTCGAAAAATCGGTAATCAGTACCCACAATTTCTTCCCAATTTGTGGCCGATCGGCTCACGCAACCGGTCAAAACCCCGTTTTTGGAAAACCGGTGCGATTTTCGGGCGATATGCAATTTTCTAACCAGAAATCACTGCGTCATAGTATTGAAATCGACCATATTCTGTGTTCCCGTGATTCTTTTCTCCCTCGGTTACAACGTGATTCCAATCACGCTCGACTTCGCCTGCCCGTACCCTCGTGATCAGCTCATAATCCTGCGGGTCCATTGAGGCATGATACAAATGGGCCAACTCTTTAATCCGCATCGGCTGATACGCTTCCCAGCCGTTGGGTCCGTATCGAGTCGGAACGAGCAGTTGACCATCATCGCGCATAATGGAGTTGTCCATCAGAAGTGTGAGTTGTGAACGAAGGAGTTCAAGATAGCCAAAGTCGCCGGTGAGCAAGAGAGCGCATTCGGCGGCGATGGTGAGCGAGTGAAACATGATATCGCAGGACCAGCGACTATTCCAACCATACAGTCCACCCCACCACTGGCCCTCGCGGTGCTCGCCGATCTTGCCCGTCGGACCCACGTTGTCCGGGATAATCCCGTTGTTACCCCGTATCCGATCCATCCAGGCTTCCGTGTATTCCAAGACCCACTGCTTGTACTTTTCTTCTCCAGTATACAGATAAGCATTGGTCACGAGGGCGGTGGCTCCCAGACTATTCGCCACGTCGCCATTTAGGACAAGCTCCTCAAGAAGTTTCGTGATCTCTTCTCTTCGCTGCGGCTGCTCATACCAGTTCGGCTCCAATTCCTTAACGACTGGATAGAGCGTTGACCGCATGCCCATAGCCTTTTTTGATTCCTCCCCCTCTCTCCCTTGAAGCCAATGCGAACACCACTGAATGCCGTGCGAAACGTGACTGGGCCGCCGTTTTCAATGCCATGCGTGTGTGTGAGCAGATCGCGCATCGTGATGTCATCCGCCGACAGAGGCAATTGCAGGCGAAGGTTAGGCAGATATTGGCTTATGGGCTTATCTAAATCCAACTCGCCTCGAGAATCGAGAAGCGCGGCTGCAAACGCCGTGAATGACTTGGTGGTTGAGGCGATGTAAAACATCGTCTCAGGCGTGACTCGACGCTGGGTCTCAAGGTCTGCATATCCAAAGCCTTTTGCGTAGATGACGTCATTCCCTTGTACCACTGCAACAGCCATACCAGGGGTTAAGTCCAGCGCGAAAGCTTTTTCAATGAACGGATCAAGCCTTTCGGCCATAGTCCCTATTTCACCCTTCGGATAAACTGTCGTGACAGCAGCCAAGGACCCAAGCACCACGAATATTGCTGTCATCCGACTGAACTTTTTCACAATAGGACTTGATTTCAATTTGTTCATTCTGAACCGCCTATATAATGGAGATATTAACGCCAGTTGCTACCTATTGACCAATTGGATCTTCAGTGAAAATCGGCGAATTGATTCAAAGGTGGCAACTCGGGCTTAGGTTGCATCGCAGGTTATTATATCCGCATCTCGAAATCGATGCAAGCAGATCAAAATTATCTCTGTCCTCATAGTGGGCTCAATGTGATTCTCTGCTGGATGAGAAAATAAACATTGATCGGCGTGAACAATAGGGTAATGAGAAAGGACTTGAGTGTTAATCCTCCCCTCATGCGGGTTGGGGCGGTGCAATTGTGTGGTGAAATCATTTCCCGCCCTGAACAAGGGGGATTGGAAGGTGACAGACGTGTCTTTCAATTGTAAAACCTGCGTCGTACAAGTGAATTTTCACGCTTCACATCTTCACCGGATATTTTCCATATTCCTCAACCATCTCACTCACCCTTCTCACCCGTTCGATATAGGCGTCAGGCATAACGTTATCTGCCACGCCGAGAATGAAGGCGCAGCATCCCCAGGGGCAATCGTGCGGAAGAGAGAAAGCATGTACGTCTCAAACGCCTCATCCGTCACCGGTGGACAAAGAATCGATGACGGAATCCCTCCCAAAATAATCACATCTTTCCCCCACGCCTGCCGCGCTTCCGCTAACGTACAAGGCACCATTGGGGCGGTAACGAAGCATTCCGCCATATCAAACCCCGCCTTCTTGATCAGTGACAGGATAAGTTTAGTGTCGTTATCA
>JAPUIP010000673.1 GCA_027296925.1 Candidatus Poribacteria bacterium
CAGCTTGCATTGGGAGAAGTTTATATGGCCGTTGGACAGCCCAGATTAGCTCAGGGATTCTTTTTGAAGGTTTTACGACAATCCGAACGAGAGGATTGGGTGCAGAAAATTTCGCGGCTCACCGGCGACCCTTATAAAGCCACCCGTTTGACTCCAGACTATGTCCAGGTTTTTGACCTCTCGACCGCCGCTGGGCGCGTCGCCTTCACGGCTTTTGTCGATGACAACAACGAGATTTATGTCATGGACATCGAAGAGAAAAAGGAAAAACGGCTGACCTTCAACGACACAAGCGATTACACGCCCGCTTTATCTTATGATGGCAAAAAAGTTGTCTACGTCTCTTTGATCCGTTGGCGCAACAGCAACGACGAAATTTTCCTCATGGACCTTGAAAAGGAAACAGCCGTACGGCTCACCTCCAATACGGTTACCGATGGCAACCCCACTTTTTCTGCGGACGGCAAATGGATCGCTTTTGAATCTACCCGAACCGGCGCAAACAGTGAAATCTACATTATGGACGTAGACGGCAAGAACCAGAAGCAACTCACCGATACCGGCACGAATAACCACAGCCCCGCCTTCTCACCCGATGGTAAACACATCGCCTTTGCCGCCTACGCTATCGATGCAGCATACGGCGTCTCCAGCCAGATTTGCATGATCGATGTCAATGGCGAAAACTTCAGGAAGTTGACAGATGATGAAGCCCTTAACGCCAATCCTTCTTTCTCGCCCGACGGCAAACAGATCGTCTTTGATTCCTACCGAGACGGCGATGCCGAAATCGTGATAATGGACACCGACGGCAAAAATCAGACACAGCTCACCAACAATGAATACATCAACATTGATCCAGTCTTTACGCCTGATGGCAAGGGAATTTTTTTTATCGGACAGCAAGACCGGTCGGAAAATCTCGGCGTCTATATGATGGATTTGGAAGCACCTTTCGGGAAAGAGGAGATTATCAAAAGGATTGAGGCGTGGACCGAGTGACGTCCTTCAAGCGAAGAGAGATAGTTCTGTAATATTTGCAGGCAACTGGGTAAAAGATTCTGGAACAACTGAACGAATAGACTTCTGAGCCCGCATTACATTTTACGGAGGAACTGCATGCACGTGTCAAGATTCCGACAACGTTTTCTGGTCGGAACACTCGTATTGGTTTTATGCAATTGCATGGCATCGGCTCAAGGCGCCAGAACGTTGACGCTCGAAGAGAGCATCGAAATCGCACGACAAACCAATCTATCGATTCAAACCATTCAGGAGGTCGTGAAATCCGCAGAGGCGCAAGTCCGTTCGGAACGGGCAGCACTATTGCCGAAAGTCTCAATCAGCGGGAGTTATAGATACACCAAGGATCTCCCGACCTCGGTGCTTGAGGCAAGTGGCGGGTTTGGCCCGCTGGACCCAGGAGCGGAGATGCCTCCCCCGTTGGATACAGCGGGGGGCGCCGACACAAATGTTATTGAATTGGAATTCGGGGCGCATCACAACTTTCAGGGGGAGCTGAGCCTGAGACAGCCAATCTTCGTCTGGGGACGTTACTACTATAACTATCAGAGCGCCAAACTCAGTTTGGAGGCGGTTCAGAAGGAGCTGGACGCGGCTTACAACCAGCTTGTACTTGACGTCTCTGAAGCGTTTTACAGCATTCTCCTGGCGATGGAGTTTGTCAAAGTGGCTAAACAGACGGTCGAGCTTGTCGAAAATCAGTTGCAGATTGCCCGAAATCTCTTTGATGCCGGCGCCTCAACCAACTTCGATGTGCTGCGTGCGAAGGTGTTGTTAGCCAACGCGAAATCGCAGTTGATTCGCGCTCGGAACCAAACGCGGATTGCCACGGATGCTTATAAGAATATCCTGAATATCGACTTGGCGGAAGATGTAGAGGTTCAAGGCAGTTTAGATCGCCCCATGATCGAACTGAATCTTGAATCGTTGATTCAACAGGCGATGGCAGAACGGCCGGAGATGCACCAATTTGAGTTCAACGAGCAAGCGGCGAAAAAACGGGTCGATGTTGCCAAGACAGGAAATCGTCCAGATCTCTCCTTTTTCACAAATTATCAGATCGAAGAGAATGAAAGGCTTGAGGAAATGAACCGCATTTGGAATGTCGGATTTGCACTCAACTTCCCGATTTTTGATGGATTCGCAACGCGGGCCGCAGTCCAGCAGACGAAAGCGACCTTGAAGCAGACACAGCTTGGCAAGCAGCAGATGATGGATGCTATCGAATTTGAGGTCAGATCCGCGTATCTCAATCTGCTTGAGGCAAAGGCGTTAATTGAAGTCCAGAAGGAAACGGTCGAGCAAGCCCATGAGAGTGTACGTATTGCGAACTTACGCTATGAAAACGGCATGATTACGAGCGTTGAACTCACCGATGCGCAGATTGCGCGCGCACAGGCGGAAGTGAATCGTCTCCAGTCGTTGCATGATTATGCGGTGGGGCTTGCGAGATTGGAAAAGGCTAACGGCCACGCGCTCGGCAATTAGGCATGCGGCCCCGTGCCCAAGCCCTGATGCCCTATACCTAACGTAAACGGAGGTTCTAAATTGAGGAAGATTTTGATTGTCGCAGGAGTTATCCTGATTATTGCTGTCGTCGTTGTTTTCAGATTCATCCC
Source organism: Candidatus Poribacteria bacterium (assembly GCA_027296925.1). Taxonomy (GTDB): domain Bacteria; phylum Poribacteria; class WGA-4E; order WGA-4E; family PCPOR2b; genus JAPUIP01. Next base: position 2,643 of record JAPUIP010000673.1, read on the forward strand.
CAAACAGCGGGGAAGCACGACAGAAACAGAAGCACCAACCATCAAGTCCGTTGAGGTGGTCAAAGCCTCACGCGGAGAAATTCGATCCGAGTTGCAACTATCCGGTACCATTGAAGCAGATTCGCAAGTAACGGTCTTTCCAAAGGTTTCTGGGGAAATTATCAGGCTGATGGTCGACGAAGGGGAGCGCGTCAAAAAAGGAGAAACGTTGGCCGTCATTGAGCATGAAGAACTTCAACTTCAGGTCCGTCAAGCGGAAGCCGCTTATCAAGCCGCACAAACCGCTTATGAGCAAGCTCAAGCGCTCGCCGAGGTTCGTGTTAGATCGCAGATTGCCCAGGCCAGGGCGCAGCTTGAATCCGCAGAAGTTTCACTCCGGCAAGTCGAGGATCTTTCCGAAATTCGTACAATTTCACAGATTGAGGGTGCCGACGCAGGATTGGCAGTTCTTGAGGCGAATTTGGAGAAACTGAAACGTGGCGCGCGGGAAGAGGATCGAAAACAGGCCGAAGCCGCCGTCGATCAAGCGAGGGCGAATCGCACGAACGCAAAGAACGACTATGACCGTATGAAAAAGCTCTTTGAAAGCGGCGCAATCAGTATACAGTCTTTTGAAGGGGCACAGACGCAATTGGACATTGCCCAAGCACAATACGATATTGCGACTGAGCAGATGCGGCTGATTGAGAGAGGCACGCGTGAGGAAGATATTCAGGCAATGGAGGCCCAGGTGAAGCAGGCTGAAGCATCACTGAAGCTTGCACGCGCGCAAGTGGAAACGAAAACGTGGGAAAAGGATAAAGCCCTGGCGGAATCGCAAGTCGAGGCGGCACGCGCTGTACTGCGGAGCACCGAAGCCTTAGAAACCGCCAGGAGTTGGGAAGCAGAAATCATCTCAGCGAAAACAGCAAAGGAACAAGCAAAAGCCGCGCTAGACCTCACCCAAGAACGGTTGGATGACGCGACGATCTCCGCACCGATTTCCGGCATCGTGTCCCACCGTTATCTCGATCTCGGCGGGATGGCGTCACCGACCGCGCCAATCTTGGAGATTGTTGACATGGATACGGTGAAAGCGACTGTCAGCGTCATTGAATCAGATCTCAGCAAACTGAAACGCAACGATTCGGCGTGGATTCAGGTCGATGCGCTGGCGCAGCCCGTGAAAGGCACGATCACCTTGATTAGCCCCACGCTTGAACGGACAAGCCGGTCCGCAAAGGTCGAAATTACGATTGATAACCCAGATCTGAGCTTGAAGCCCGGCATGTTTGCGAAGGTGAGCATTCCGGTGGAAATCCATGAAAACACAATTCTCATTGATCGTTCCGCGGTGATTGAAGATAGCGCAAAAGGCACCCGGACCGTCTTTGTCGTTGAAGCGGGACGGGGGGTACGCCGGCAGGTGGAGTTTGGGTTGACCCAGGGGAGTCGCGTCGAAATTACGAACGGCCTCTCTGAAGGCGAGCAGGTTGTCATCGCCGGGCAGCACACCCTCAAGGATGGTGAAGACGTGACGGTCGTGAATCCGTGAAAGGAATGAAAAGATGGAAGAAAATAAAGCTGAGGAAGACGAACAACGCAACGAGGCACCCGTGGCGCCAAGTGCGTCTTACGCCTCACGCATCATGCAGCCGCCCCCCGAGCCCCCCCAGCCGATCGAATCGGTGAAAACCGAACAGATTTTTGGTTCCGATGCCAAACCTTATGAAATCGTGGAATTTGAGTCGATGCTGCGATATGCAGATGGCCAGATGTTTGGCAAATACGGTTTCGAAAAAGATGGAGAGGTTGTCATTACGCGGGCGCCTGCGCGGCTCGATGTCATGGGTGGGATTGCTGACTATTGCGGTGCCAACGTTTTTGAGTTGCCCCTTGAACACGCCGCAGTCGCCGGTTGTCAGGCGCGCGCCGATCGCCAATTAAAGGCATTCAGCTTTAATGCCGCTTTGGAAGGATATCAACCCGGCCATCAGATCTCTATTGACGACTTCTATGCCAACGGGAACCTAAAATCTTATGAGCAAGTTCGCCAACTGTTTTCGGCGAATCCACATACCGCATGGACTGGATATGTTCTCGGTGGTTTTTTCGCCTTGCTCAAAGAGCAGAGGGTCGATCGCCTACCGCACGGTGCGGCGCTTGTTCTCAAGAGCAACATCCCGATGAGGGCGGGGCTCAGTTCTTCGGCAGCCATCGAAGTCGCAGCACTGAAAGGGATCAACCATCTGTATCGGCTCAATCTCAGCGCACTGGAAATCGCTCGCCTCGGGCAGATTGTCGAAAACCGTATCGTCGGCGCCCCGTGCGGTATCATGGATCAGATTACCGTTGCGGCAGGGCAAAAGGACAAAATCCTCTCCATCCTCTGCCAGCCGGATCAGATGCTTGAAGCCGTGCCCCTTCCGCCACATACGCGGCTGATTGGCCTCCACAGCAAAGCGAAACGGAGCACATCGAGTTCAGCGTACATCGACACTCGTACCGCCGCATTTATGGGGCTGACAATTCTCCAGAAGGAGTTGGATCTGGACGAACTCCGGGAGAACTACCTGTGTAGGCTATCTGTGGAGGATTTTCGTCGGAAGTGTTGGGAGGTCTTGCCGGCACGGATGAAAGGGGAACGTTTTCTCGACCGATACGGCGAAACGGTCGATACTGTCACGCGGGTCGATCCGCAGAAAACTTACCGTGTGCGCAGCCGCGTCGAACACCCCATTTACGAACACGCCCGTGTCCAACAGTTTATCGAACATCTCAAGAACGCAAATGCAGACCCCCCAAACGTGCGGAGACACCTAGTCAAGGCGGGGAAATTGATGTACGCATCGGACTGGAGTTATCGTTTCCGCGCCGGACTTGGTTCGCTGCAGGTCGATCAGCTCGTGCGATCCGTGCGTACGATTGGGGTACGTGGCGGTTTCTACGGCGCGAAAATTACCGGCGGAGGTGGCGGTGGGACCGTCGCCGTCCTCTGCCACGGTGATACATCGAATTCGCTGATCCAGATTCTTGCCGCTTATAAACTCGCCTGGGCGCTCGATGCAGAAGTCATCACCGGCTCGTCATCGGGGGCGTTTGAGTTTGGCCATGTCCTCCTGAAACTCATCAAGGATGAAACGTGATGCGGTCGAGCGAATACCTGAGGGTTTTTCCGCGTGTAATTATGTTGAGGTCATATTGATTGGTGCAAAAGAAATTCCCCAGGAACAAGGCGTCACCTGGCGTGCCATTCTCATTGCGATACTGCTGATCCCACCGAATGTCTTCTGGGTGATTGAGGTCGAGTGTGTCTGGCACTCCGGCCACCCCACCACAATTTCCCTCTTCTGGAACGTCGTTCTCAACCTATTTATCCTGACACGGAGACACCTGTTCAACGTCGCGCGTACAATTTTGGGTAGCTCAGCCGGACTCGACGATACGCAGGAACCGATCCGGTACCGAACCGCGTTCCTGCTGATAATCCTCTCCAGTCTATTCATCATCTGGTTCTGCCTCAAAGCGGGGATGACCCTCCCAATCATCTTGCCGTTCTTCGCGTTCTTTTATGCGATTTCCTTAGCCATCACGCGAGTCCGCGCGGAGGTGGGACCTCCGGCACATGAGATGGCAGGCATGGTCAATGCCCAACAGTTCCTGATCAATATTTTGGGAACGCGCCCCATTGGGGCGAATAACCTGGCAGTCTTTCCCTATTTTTGGTTTTTCAGTGGACGCGGTTATCGTGAACACATCATGCCGCATCAACTGGAAGGGTTCAAAATGGCGGAGCGGGCGCGAATGAATACGAAACGGCTTGTGCTGGCGATGGTGATTGCTGTGATTGCCGGATCGCTCGCGTCCTTCTGGGCCATCGTAAGCGAACTCTACCGCTTAGGGGGTGAGGTAACTGGCGCAGGCGGCGGCGTCGGTCCATCTGTTGGACACATCGGCCAATTCCGCTGGCTTGCCGGGCTTTTTCTCTCCCCCCGTCCCCCAAATACGCCCGCGATAAGTTTCATGGCGGGCGGGGCGGGCTTCACCTTCATTTTAATGATACTGCGATTGCGGTTCATCTGGTGGCCCCTGCACCCCGCGGGTTACGCTATCTCGATGACTTTCGGCGTCGAATATTTCTGGACTTGCCTGGTGGTCAGCACCGGCGCCAAATGGATTGTCCTGAAATATGGTGGCCCTGCGCTGTATCGAAAAGCGGTCCTCTTTTTCTTTGGCGTCATTTTGGGTGAGTACTGTGTGGGTGCGTTTTGGAGTGTGTTGAGCGTCGTTATCCACGCGCCGATCTACGACTTTGCACCTGGATAGAGATGCGAGATAATTTCTGAAGTTCCTCCTCATCTGTAACAACTATAAGGAGAACAGCGATTTCCAGCAATCAGAGGTACTTCTCACGATGTTAAGAAAAGACCTGGTGGTATTCTTATTTGCCTGCGCGCTCGGTTTGATGGCGGTATCCACGGCGTTAGCGGCAGAAGGTAGCCATGCGGCAGAGTTCCTCAGTCACGGTGTTGGGGCGCGGGCGTTAGGCATGGGGAGTGTGTTCGTGTCCATCGCGGATGACGCCACGGCAGCATACTGGAATCCGGCGGGACTCGCTCAGATTCAAAGGCACGCCTTCTCCACGATGTACTCCGATTCCTTCGGTTCGGGGGAGGGGGGCTTTCTCGGTAAAGGCCTGGTGGAGTACAACTTTGTGAATTACGTTCAGCGGATCGAAGGCATTGGGAGTGTGGGAATCAGTTGGATTCGACTTGGCGTGGACAAAATTCCTCACACCACCTTTGTCGATACGAACAAAAATGGCATCGATGATGATTTTGATGATCGGAACGGCAACGGGATCAAAGAGGAAGGGGAGCTTTACTTTGAGCCGCCTCAGGTTATCGGCGAGTTCAGTAACACAGACAATGCGGTGCTGATTTCTTACGCGCGTCAGGTTCATCCACATATCGCCGTCGGCGGAAATCTGAAGCTACTCCGACAGTCGATCTTTGAAAACAGCGGCAATGGGTTCGGGCTCGATCTCGGCTTAATGCTCGAACCCTATCGCGGTCTCCGGGTCGGGGCGATGCTGGAAGATGCCACCGGCACACAGATCCGCTGGAATACACCTGACGAACCGACATTCACGCGCGATCCGCGACTGCGAATCGGTGTGTCTTACCATATCGACCTTCCCGGGATCGGTCACGCGACATTCGGGGCGGACCTGGAAACGGATCGGAAAGACTTCGAGGTGGGTGAGGATTCGAGTGGAGGGACGCTCTTCCGTTTCGGCGCAGAATACTGGCTGTTTAACGTGGTCGCCCTCCGCATCGGTGCCGAGGGCGATGAACTCGCAACGGGCGCAGGCCTTCGTCTCCGTTTCGGTGAGACCACGCTATTTGCGGATTACGCCTTCAACGCCCACGACCTCGGCGATTCCCAACGCATTTCGATTTCTGGGCTCTTCTAGAACCAGAAGTGCGACATTAAGATAAGCTGATCCGTCCCTTCGAGTTGGCGATTCGTCCCCTCCCCAAAACGATCTTCATTCTCGATGTTGGCCCAATAGTATAGTTCAAGGTAAGCGTTGGCCATGAAAGTATACCGGGCAGTAAGCGTCACGCGCTGCGCCACGTCTCCTTTGACCTCGCGATCCGGGTCGAACAGGCCATAACGGCCAGACACAATCAGTTTCGGAGTGGCGCGATATTTCGCACCAAAATAGTAACCTTTGGAAGTGATGTCCTCGTCGCTGAAACCGATGCCCTCACCGATGTCGAAGCTACCACCGAAATCGAACTCGCCTTCAAGAGAGAGGCCTTTATGCGCAGCGGTCAGAAACACCCCAACCGTCATGTCTCGCTGGTCGCCCGGCCTATCGAGGAGATAGGAAACGCCGCCTCGTAGCGGTCCCGCCTTCCCACCGAGGGTGGCCACCCAGCCTTTGTTCTGGTTGTTATCTGCTCCGAGAGGAAAGCCACCATTGAATATTGTTTGGTTCCCACCATTGAATACGGCGGCGCTATAGAATAAACTCTTGTATGAGCCACCCACTTCAACGCCAACCTCCCGTTTATTTGAACCCAGGTTATACCCTTGTCGCACGAGTATATTGTGGTCTTTCTGCTTGATGCCAAAAGGAAGGCGGAATTGCCCCACTTTGACATAGAGATGTTTTGGAATCGCATCAATGGTCGCAAACGCATTGAGGGTTGACCCCATATTGTTAGAAAGGGTCAGTCTGAGTTTTTCGGAGGCTTGTGCGTTGATGGTTAATTCGCCCTGCATCATGAAGAAGCTATCGACAGATGAATGGCAGGAGGTACAAGTGGCAAACGCACCGCCTTCGTGGTCTACATCAGTGGTTTTGATATAAGCGACGCGCATATCCACCGAAGACGTGAGTCTTTGGGCAACTTCCTCCGCCTCGGCCATAATGGCTTCCGGATCGAAATCTTCAGGAAATTCAAAGTAGTTCGCTTCAAAAACTTGCCCGACCGGATTGCGGGGGCCTCCACCCGCCGGATCGATGTGGCAGAAGCTGCACTCCTTCTCCTCTTGTGCGGCAAACTCAGGTCGAGCCAACGTATTAAGCGCGAAGGTAACGGTCAACAACGTGGTGAATAGAAGCGTGAAAACTACAGATCGAAAATTGTATCTCAATTGATGGTCCCCTTTTCAGTGTCATTCAAAATTTCTTCAGGTATAAAATCGACATAAACGTTGATGTTTATTCAAGTCGCGTCCACACATAGTCTGAATTTGCAGCCCCTGAGTGGCAGCCCGTGCAGACCGCCCCCGACGCAATCTCGCTAAAAGCGGCATCCGCTCCGCTGCGTGTATATTCAGCGAATGTCCAGTCATTGTGCGACGCATTGCTTCCACTCGCTTTTCGCATAATTGCGATCAGTCCAACAAAATCTCTGTTTGGACGAACCGATTCCTTAACGACAATGCTTCCCTCCGGATAGGGAAACTGCTGCTCACCGTTCGGGGCAATCGTCCCGCGGTCCTGATTGACATAGACATTTTTCGTTCCCCGATGTGCATCAAAGGCCACTCTGGGTTCACTGTTCGGCGGAATCGGTTGGGCATTTAACTGTAGCCACGTCTCATAGCCTGCCACGTCATCAGGGAGCCCGGGAAGGGCCATCGGTTTTTCGGCCTCTGCGTTATCTAAATCTTCGCCGCCTACCGGTTCCTCCGCAAGGGCAGGCATCTGTTCGTCTAAAATGGGCATCACGAGCTCGCCCTCATCCCCGCAAGAAATAAAAACGGCGCAACTGATTAAAATGACCATGATAATCGCATGCTTCAGAAGCCAGTTGCATCGGTGTTGGTATATCATATTTGCCTCCTATCATATTCAGTGATTTTTGTCGGGTATGTCACTCAAGATGTTTTCTTGGGCGGCTGACCGATGTCACTCAAGATGTTTTCTTGGGCGGCTGACCGCTTAGTTAAAAATCAGCCGGCCCAAAGATGACTTCGCTGCCGACCTGAATTCGCACGGGGGCTAAATACGCTTGCATCACTTCTGTATCCACACGCACGCCCAATCCCGGTGCATCTGTTAAACCAACCTGTCCATCATGTCCAACCGCCAGTTTTTCAACAGTCAGCCGTTGGGATAGCTTGGAACCCGCGGCGGGATACTCCAATAGGTCGAACGATTCATTGGCTGCAAACACATGGAGGGAAGCCGCAAGGCTCAGATGACTTTTGAAGGTATGATTCACATACTGAACCTCGTGTTGCTCAGCGAGTTGTCGAACACGGTACGCTACAGTAATGCCGCCGATCCTGCCGACGTCAATCTGCACAAATTGAATCCCGCCATGCCGGATGAGATCCTCCGCCATGCGGGATGTCCCTGAGCCCTCGCCCGCTGCAATTGGCACGGGTGGATTTCGCTTTGATAGCGCGCTGTACGCCTCGATGGCGTCCGGAGCGAGCGGTTCCTCCAGCCATGTGGGGGCAAATGGTGCGAAGGCTTTGGCGCGAGCGTAAGCGGTTTCGTGCGCTTCACCCCAGACAACGCCCGCATCGATCATGATCTGCGCGTCGGTGCCCATGCCCTCGCGTGCCGCACGAACCAGGGCAATATCGTTGTCTTCACCAAATTTCCCCATTGGCCCCCAGCCGAATTTTGCCGCGCGATATCCCTGCTCACGTAGCCGTGCTGCGATCTGATATGTCGCTTCAGGAGTGTCCCCAAATAGAACTGACGCATACGGCAACTTGGTATGCGCGTTGGCCGATTGTCCATCAAGTAAACGGTAGATCGGCTCATCCAATTTCTGACCGATGATGTCCCAGAGGGCGATGTCTGCACCGCTATAGGCGTGGTGAATCTGCTGAATGTCGAGCCCATTGCGCAACGCCTTGGCATGCAGTCGAAGGACATCGTCGGGACCATCGAGCGTCTCCCCGATTAAGGATTCACGAATATTGATGATGTTTCCGTGTGACATGGGACAGCAGTAGACGGCTAACGACACAAGCGGTGAGGCATCGCATTCGCCCCACCCCTCGATTCCTTCGTCTGTGCGAATGCGTACGAGAAGTGTATCTTGTGTGCCATCCGCGGCATCGGTGATGTGGGGCATTTTGAGATAAAACGGATCAACAGCAGAAATTCTCATCGTTCCGAACCCTTCTCCTTTTGCCGCCGTAAAATCGTTTGCCGGTACCGGATTGAGAACCCTTTCGTATGGCGTTGACGGCAATCTTGTCGTAATTATAGCAAATTCAGCGATACAATGTAACCCGTTTTTTGTGTTCTGTCGATTGCTCAAGTGGCTAACGTTACACAATTTTCTGTTGACGTCGCGTGCGAGTCGTGATATAAGTACACAAGCCAGATTCTTCAATATCGCAGAAAGGAAAAAGGAAAAATGGTAGATAAAACATACCTCCTCAATGATGAACAGATGCGGCATTTTATAGTCAACGGATATGTGACGGTCAAAACAGACCTGCCCAAGAGTTTTCACGATGCCATCTTCGAGCAAACCGAAACAGTATTTGAAAAGGAAGGCAATCCGGGGAACAACCTGTTGCCCCGAATCCCCAAGGTTCAGGCAGTCTTCGATGATCAGACGGTCCGAGGCGCCCTGATCAGCGTTTTGGGAGCAGACTACTACATGCAGCCCCATCGCCATCCGCATTACAATCCACCCGGCAGTGATGGGCAAAGGCTGCATCAAGATGGTGGGAGACGATGGTCGCATCACACACGTCGCCTGCTGATTTTCTATTATCCTCAAGATACGCCTGAAGTGTTGGGCCCTACCGGAATCGTGCCGGGCAGTCACTACTACAACACGCCGGACGGCGCCAAAATTCGTGAGGAACTCCCGGTCTGTGGGGAAGCCGGTACAGTCGCGATTGTGAACTACGATCTCTGGCACCGAGCCATGCCGAATTGCAGTGATCAGAAGCGTTATATGATGAAGTTCCTCTTTGCCCGAATGTCTGAACCGCAATCGCCTTCATGGAACAGTGCGCACGCAGATTGGTCGTATGCTGGGAATGGGCGAAGTGAGTCGACTGATGATGGGGTGCATCAAAGGATGTTTCAGCACGTTTGGGATTGGCATTATGGGAAGGCAAATGGGGATATGCCAAACGGCCACCCAGATCATGCGGAATCCACATCGGCGCTTTTCGAGGCGCTGGGAAGTGATTCGGAGGCGATATGTCTCGATGCCGCTTATGCGTTAAGTGAGTACGAGGCGCCCGTTGTGCCTACGTTAATCGAGGCATTGGGAGATGAATCGGAGGCGAGCCGGCGAAATGCTTGTTATGCCTTGAGTGCAATCGGAGCGCCTGCGGTTGATGCGTTAATCAGCGCATTGGGGGCTCGGAATGAGATCGTTCGTGCGAGTGCAGCCGAGACGTTGGGAGATATTGGCCTCCCAGCGCGGGCCGCTGTACCGGCATTAATGGAGGCGTTGGGCGATGAAGCGGAGGGGGTCCGCTATCATGCAGCGGAAGCGTTGGGAACGACGGGGCAATTGGAGTCAACAGCGGTCCAAGCATTGAGCGCGGTGTTGCAGGATGAGAGTGAGCGGGTTCGCCGCAACGCAACGCTTGCCCTGGCTCGGATTGGTTCACATGCGGAAGGCGCCGTTGGGGCATTGCAAGGGGCACTTTCTGATGAGAATCGGTACGTTCGTGGGGATGCGGCGCATGCGCTTCATCGTATCGGCACACCGGAAGCCAAGGACGTTTTGCTTCGCTTTCTGATCACATCCCGATGGTGTCCATTGACCTCGAAAGAAAGCACGTATTAAACTGAGTTGGATTTCGGACCCGCTCCCAGAGGCGGTTGTGCCGACGACTTACTCCCGCCCGGGCCCACTGACAACTCGCCCCGGCGTAGCGCCCGTATGAGTTCCGTTGCTAAGGACACGGATGCCGTTAATCCACACGTCACGGACACCCACTGAGAGTTGATGCGAGTTTGCGAAGGTCGCCCGGTCGGCAATCGTCTTTGGATCGAAGATGACGACGTCCGCGTAGCACCCCGCCTGCAATCTGCCACGCTCCCTCAAACCGAGCCGGTTGGCTACCGCCGACGTCATTTTCCGAACCGCGTCTTCGAGCGTCAAAACCCCTTCTTCCCAAACATATTTGCCGAGAATACGTGGATATGTGCCGTACGAGCCGAGATTTTGATCCACGGTTGGATCAGTTTCAGCCTGATATTTTCCTCACTCATCATAAAGTAGATTTTCGCATCGCTTCCCGAATCAAATTGTGTTTGACGGTATCAATGGACGAAACGATTTGGTGGTATGGCCAGGCGTTGATAAAAATTTGAGACCCCTTTCGTTTTTGGATGATGACAGAGATATACTTGTCGATAGCGGTGCTGATGACCTGGCCGCCATATCGCCGATAAAAGGTGGG
>JAPUIP010000674.1 GCA_027296925.1 Candidatus Poribacteria bacterium
AAAACTTCATAAAAAATGTGCGGCTGTAGGGCTGTTTCGTTTTCGAGCACTGAGCAGATTACGCCAGATCTGTCATTCTAAGTGACCGCGAAGAATCTCCCCAAATCAGGTCACTGAGATCTTTCACTTTGCTCAAGATGACAGCAATCCGGTCAGTTGACGGAAAATGAAATGACCCTATGTACGGCTGAGTTTGCGCTTGTGTCGTTTCTCATCTCGTGCTATACTCATTCAAAGAAAGAGCAGTTGAACCGAGAACGCTAAAATTATACGGGGGCGCACAGTGAAAATTGTAGAGATACAGACAATTCCCGTTGACCGTTACCTTTTTGTGCAGGTGATGACTGACGAAGGCATTACCGGTCTGGGAGAGTCGGGGGCATGGGGATACTTGGAGGCGTCGGAACAGGCGGTCCAAACTTTCAAACGCTATCTGATTGGACAAGACCCCCGTCGAATCGAGCACCACTGGCAGTATCTGTATCGGTGGAGTCATTTTCGTGGCGCCGCGATCATGGGTGCGCTCAGCGCCATTGACATCGCGCTGTGGGACATTCTGGGGAAATCTCTGGGTGTGCCATGCTACCAACTGCTGGGCGGGAAATGCCGCGATAAAGCCAGGGTCTATTATCACGTCTTCGGGAGGACCGCGGAGGAACTGGTTCAGGGGTGTGTTGACGCCAAGGAGAAGGGGTTTACGGCGGTCGGGCACCTCACTCCCTTTCTCGACGAACCCCGCAACGTGCCGTTTTTCAAGACCCATGCGGAGAAGATGCAGGAGGCGATCGACACCGTACGCCGGTACCGGGAGGCGGTAGGGGTCGATGTGGACCTCTGTATTGAGATTCATCGCCGACTGACTCCGACGGAGGCGATCGTGCTTGCCCGGGGAATCGAGCCGTTCCATCCGTTCTTTTATGAAGACCCAACCCCGCCGGATAATTTGGACGCGATGGCACACATTGCGGAGAAGATTCACATCCCGATTGCGACCGGGGAACGCATCCACACGATTCAGGAGTTCGAGATGCTTCTTCAGCGAGGCGCTGTGCAGTATGTCCGACCGGACGTCTGCATGTGTGGCGGTCTCACCCACGCAAAAAAGATCGCCGCCCTGGCAGAAGCCCACTACGTCCAAGTGGTCCCACATAACCCGCTCAGCCCGGTCAGTACAGCTGCCTGCATTCAATTGGCGGCATGCATCCCGAATTTCGCCCTCCAGGAATATCCCACAGGCGAAGGAGAACCGCCTAAGAGCGAAATCGTCAGAAATTCGTTGCAGCTAGAGAACGGATTCCTCGTCATCCCTGACACGCCGGGAATTGGAATTGAATTGGCTGAGGACGCCCAGGAGCGGCACCCGTATCGCCCGCGTTCTGTGGAAACCCGGCTGCACGTGGATGGTTCTGTCGTGGATCAGTGAGGGGAGGCGATAAATGGGAATATGCGGCGAGCTCGCCTGCACCCAAAGCACTTATGTCGTGGCTGGGGTTGTGGACCGGATAGCGCACCAGTTCCAGCACCCACGCGTCAGTGATTCCGCTTATACCTTCCCTCTTAAGACTGCGATTACGGTTCGACATAAAATACAGAAGTCCGTCTTCAGGGACTTCTTCTGTATATAACGGACATCCCAGCGCAACTTCCTGTAAATGCTTTCTGCTGAGTTATCGTAGCCGCTCATCAATTGTGCGAAACCCGCGATCCCCGGCTTCACCTCATGCCTGCGGTCAAACGCTGGCATATCCTGGACAAACCGATAAACGAACTCAGGACGCTCGGGACGGGGACCGACGAAGCCCATCTCTCCCTTCAAAATATTAAATAACTGCGGGAGTTCGTCCAATCTCACTTTCCGAAGGAATGTGCCCACACGTGTTGCACGCGGGTCTGGATTCATCGCCCAAACAGGCCCAGTTACTTGCTCTGCATTGTGAAGCATGGTTCGGAATTTAACCATTTGAAAGACTTGCCCTCCCTTTCCAACTCGCGCCTGGCGATAGAAAACGGGGCCGCGGGAGTCAATCTTAATGGCAACCGCGATCACAAAGAAAGGTAACGCTCCCACGAGCATTCCAAGGCAACTGAGCAGAATGTCGACGCATCTTTGAACGACCTCATACAATGCCGAGAGCTTTTTAGTCGTCATCTGGTCAATGTCGGCAAGAACAGTGGCCCGGCTTTCAGCGATCCGATTCAATTCTTGGTAAAAATCTCTGGTTGCAAAGGGAGAGACTTGGTGCACACCTCGTGCTTTGCAATACTCTTCATAGTGCATGATATTTTCCGTCAAGCCCGAACACCGGATCGCAAAATCTGTCCAGATAGCAGAAGCTTACAATGAGATAGACTCCGGAGTTGATTTCATCTCAACACTTCGCCATCTGTCGTAGGTGGGCAAACTCGGCCGGTCTTCCGGTTTTCTACCGTCCAACTCTATTGCAGATTTCCAGCTCCGCTAGAAGTTCGGTGACTTTTGATAAGCCGGCGTGGTATGCTCTCACGAGACATTTTAACAGTAGAAATTACTTGATATGATTCACAACCTGATGTCACGAAAGGAGTTACAATGACAGTTCAATCTGAGGATGCCATACAGTTATTCAATGGAAAAAACCTGGACGACTGGTTAGCACAAAGTGATAATAGACAGCACGAATGGGCGGCTGTCGGATCGGTTGCACTGAGCCCTGACAATCCAAAACTTTTCAGCATTGAGCCGGGCGAAGGTGTATTCTACAACAGTCCAACCGGACGAACCGCAAATCTCTACACAGCACATCAACACGGCGATTGCGAATTGCATATTGAGTTCGTGGTCCCCAAGGAATCGAACTCCGGCGTTTACTTCATGGGGAAGTACGAAATCCAGATTCTGGATAGCTGGGGAGAAACAGACCTGAAATTCGGTACCTGCGGCGGCATTTATGCTCGCTGGATTGACGAAAAATCTGTCGGTGGTGAGCCGCCCAGAGTCAATGCCAGTAAGCCTCCCGGCGAGTGGCAGACGTATGACGTGATTTTTCGCGCGCCCCACTTTAATGTAGCAGGGGACAAAATCGCCAATGCCAGGTTCGTGAAAGTGGTCTGGAACGGCCAGGTCGTCCATGAAGATTTTGAAGTTGATGGACCCACCCGCGCAGCAATGCCGGGAGATGAAGCGCCGATCGGTCCGTTGATGCTCCAGGGCGATCACGGGCCCGTTGCCTACCGGAACGTCATTCTGAAACCGTTGAACGATGTCTAAGCGCTCGCGCTTTTGCTGTGCAGGATGTGGTAAGCGACCACTCCCAGCGAGATATGAACATTCATTGAAGCTCCCTTGCCATACATTGGGATAAAAATCGTCATATCGCAGGCGGCAAGGGTACGCTTCGTCACGCCGTGATCTTCATGCCCAACAATCAGGCAGAACTTCTGGGGATACTCGGCTTTATAGTACGGTACCGCTGCCCCGGTGAGCTCTAACGCACAACTGATATAGCCGCGTGCTCTGAGGGTTTCGATTGCATCTGCAGCTTGCTCCGTATAGCTCCACTTTACACGCCGATCCTTCCCGCGGCCAACCTTCCGGATCAGCGGATGAGGCGGACGCGCGCTGATCCCTGTCAGTACAATTTGACGCAAACCACATGCATCCGCAATCCAAAACGCGGATCCGACGTTGACCGGATCCTCGACATCTTGCAGAATGAAAAAGAGATCCATGTCGGGTCGCTCGATCCGTTTTAGGAAATCTTTGAGTGGTTGCCTCGTAATTGTTTCAACGCTGAATCTCCATTTTATATTTCACAAATCATGCCGCGACATCAGTTCATCCGGTTCCCTCCTGTCTTCCCCCACGATGTAGAGGAAGAAGAGCGTGCCGATGATTGCGATGAGAATCCAGACGAGCCCCCACACAAAAGTCGGAATATACGGCGTTAATTCTTCGTGAAGCATGCGCGCATCGGAGCGCACCTGGCTGCGATCCAAGATGTCGCTTTTGATGTCGAGGATTGCATAGAGACAACTGGTTAAGCCGATGACTCGGAGAATCCAGTCGTTCATCCACTCCGGAAGCAGCCTGCCGGCAACGACAAGTCCCCCACCGAATCCGATGCCGAACAGAAACCCAAATGTGTTGCGTAGATAGAAAATCGAAACGAAGACCATGCCGATGCCGATCAACGTGCTGAGAAGCTTGCCCAGTTGAGTCCGCGCCGCAAGGACCAGAATGAGTCCACCCCACGCCAGGCTTCCAAGATAGCCGGCTGTCAGCGTCCAAAAGCGTGAACCGCCTGCCGTGATTGCGTGTCCACCTTGTTGAGGGACGATTTGGATCTCTACGATTCGTCCCCCCGTTGCAATCGCTGCCAGACCATGACTGACTTCGTGCATGAAAACCACGAAGATCTTCATCGGGTATACAACGGGCGTATCCCAGAGCAACCCGATGATAATGAAGATGCCGATTAGGCGAATGTCCAACCGCTTGAAGAATTTCCGAATCACGTTTGCCCTTCCAAATCGATCTGATGCCGCTCCGCTCTCTTGCGCAAGACCTCTGCTGACTTGACCTACCATCGTGTAAAACCCGTTCAGAAAATGCGGTGCCGCCGAATCCAACTCTAAACGGCAGACTTTTCTATTGATATTCAAGCGATGATATGCTATATTTCCCAAGCTGTCCGTATGGAGTTTTCAAATCCCATATATATTGGGAGAAGGGTAATAGATCTTCACGGATTTGTCAAGGGAGATTTTGGACAGCATTTGCATACAACCTAGATTGGGGGCAGCACCATGAATACCTTTGGTCATCTCTTTCGGATTACGACATGGGGCGAATCACACGGTGGGGCGATCGGTGTTGTGATCGACGGATGCCCGCCCCGGCTGAAAATCGACATCGAAGTGATTCAGGCTGAACTCGACCGTCGCCGTCCGGGCCAGAGCCATCTCACAACGTCACGTCAGGAAGGGGATGAGGTACAGATTCTTTCAGGGGTTTTTGAGGGACAGTCACTCGGCACACCGATCTCGATGTTGGTCTGGAACAAAGATGCCAAACCCTCCGCTTATGAACACCTCAAGGACGTTTATCGACCGTCGCACGCTGATTTCACCTACCAGCAGAAATACGGCATCCGCAACTGGCAAGGAGGCGGTCGGGCAAGCGCGCGTGAAACGATTGGGCGAGTTGCGGCGGGCGCAATTGCGAAGCAGATCCTGCGCGAACAGGAGGGCACGGAGATCCTCGCCTATGTCAAGCAGATCCACACCATCATCGCTGATGTCGATTCAGACACCGTTACCCTTGATGAAATTGAGTCTAGCCTCGTGCGATGTCCCGATGCTACCACCAGCGAGCAGATGGCCGAACATATTGACCAGGTACGGCGCGATGGCGATTCGCTCGGTGGTATCATTGAGTCGGTGTCGCGGAATGTCCCCGTTGGGTTGGGTGAACCGGTGTTTGACAAACTCAAGGCGGATTTAGCAAAGGCGATGATGTCCCTCCCGGCGACGATGGGGTTCCAGATTGGTTCGGGATTTGGCAGCGTGATGAGTACCGGATCGCAGCACAACGACCCGTTTTATAATGACCATGGGCGTACGCGCACACGGACCAACAACTCCGGCGGCACTCAGGGCGGTATCTCGAACGGCGAAAACCTCCTCTTACAAGTTGCTTTCAAACCGACGGCGACCATTCGGAAGGCGCAGGAAACGGTAGACATCCACGGCAACTCAGTCACGTTGTCTGCACATGGGCGGCATGATCCGTGCGTTTTGCCCCGCGCCGTACCGATTGTTGAAGCGATGGTTGCACTGGTGTTGGTCGATCATCTGCTCCGCCAACGCGTAAAGTCCCTATAAGCTTTGTCAGGAAAGCTGCAATGATAAACACACGAGACCGTGATGAAATCCTCATCTCGACAGTCATCAAACTCATTAAACGCAAGGCAATCCCCAATCTTAAAAACATGATTGCCAAAACACACTCGGCAGACATTGCACGCTGGTTTCCGCACTTGCGCCCGGAAGAACAGACGTTGCTCTTTGACCTCTTAATCAAGGAAGAGCGAATGGGCGAAGCGCTGAGTGAAATGAACAGTGAGGATCGGAACTTCTTCATTGAGACGACGGAACCTGCGGCTTTAGCGGATGTGCTTCACAGCATGCCGGCCGATGATGTGAGCGATATTCTGGCAGACCTTCCCGACGAACAACAGGAGGAACTGCTCAAACTGATCAAAGGCAAGGCCTCGGAAGATCTCGAGCAGTTGCTGCAATATGAGGAAAAAACGGCGGGGTATATCATGACCCCGAACTTTTTTGCCGTGCCAGAAGAGACAACAGCAGCGGCAGCAACCGAGCAAATCCGGGAATTGGTTGATGTCGAGATGGTCTTCTATGTCTATGTCATCGACGAAGAAAATCGGCTAAAAGGTGTCATCTCTTTGAGGCAGCTTGTCGCCACAAGACCGAATACTCCTTTGAAGGACCTCATGACGACACGGGTATACGCGGTCTACACGCATACGCTACAGGAGGAGGTCGCACGGGTCGTTGCCCGATATAACCTGTTGGCGGTGCCGGTGCTTGATGACGCCGATCACCTTGCCGGTATTGTCACCATCGATGACGTGGTTGATGTCATCCGTGAAGAGAACACAGAGGATATGCTGAAGATGGCGGGTACGGGGGATGTCGATATTGCTTCCAGATCCGTCGTCAGAAATACTCGGGCGCGCTTGCCCTGGTTGCTTGCGAGTTTTGCCGGTGGATTGGTTGCTGTATATGTCATTGGAATCTTTGAAGGACAGTTGACACAACTCGCTCCATTGGCGGCCTTTATCCCGATCATTATGGGGATGGGCGGTAACATCGGCACTCAGTCATCAACGATCATCGTCCGCGGACTTGCAATCGGGGAGGTGGATCTCACAGAGGTGTGGAAAGTGCTGTGGCGTGAATTTGCAACCGGCGCTGCGCTCGGCGGCATCTACGGGATTCTGCTGGGCGCATTCGGCAAACTTCGTTTCTGGACGGTAGAAGTTGGCGGACAACAATTCGTCTGGAAATTTCCCCTCGTTGTCGCACTCTCGATTTGTATCAATATGATTCTCGCCGCTACGGTTGGTACGATTGTTCCGATGTTCTTTCAGCGGATTCGGGTTGACCCCGCCATTGCGACCGGACCATTCGTCACAACCGCAATCGATATCCTGGGCATCTTATCCTACTTCATGATCGCGAAATCCTTACTCTTCTGATTCCTCCCAACTTCATCGCCCACTCCTTTGCCTTTCGAGAAATTTACAAAGAGATCGTTTCATTGAGGCATGTCGTCTCAATTGGCAGGCGTCTGTATCGGTTGAGCAAATTCGCGACAATCTTTGGGTACAATCCGTTCATTTGCTTGATTGCTGAATTGCTTGATTGTAAATTTCTGTTGCCCTTCACTTCAGGTTGACAGGGATACGACACCGTGATATAATCTCCACGCAAAATCGAGATCTTTGAGGAGAATGCTATGCCTCGAAAAAACGCAATCGCCCTAACAGCGAGCCAGATTGCTTTCGGTGGTTTTATCGGTTTAGCAGGCGGATGGCTCTGCCTTTTGATTGTTGAACAGCTCGTATGGAAGGGCTTGATTGGCGATCGCATACAGCACGGATTTTGGGTTGGCTTGTTCTTACTCATCTCCTTTGCCGCGGTCTACGGTAGTGCGATTGCTGGCGTTGCTGAAAGCATCAGATTCGCTGGACGCCGTTTTGGTGCCAGCATAGATCGCAAGAGCGCTTATCAAGGCGCCTTTCTTGGTGCGCCGGCGATTGTTGCGCTGATGGCGCTCCTGAATATTCATTGGGAGGGGTTAATCGCCCCGAATTTATTGTTCTACCTGCTGTTAGCTATAGCGCAGCTTCTTGCCTTTATCATATCTTTACCCCTTCGCATACTCCTATCGATACACTGTCCTCCCGAACTGCTGTACATTATTGCTGCGCCAGTTGGAGCGATCCTTGGCTATCGCCTGAGTTCGGAACGGACTCAAATACGGTCTGCTCAGACCTAAGTCTACATCCAGATCCGTAAGGTTTTCAGCCGGTAGGCAAACTTGAGAATCCGATAAATTTGGAGAATCACCCAAGCATGGAATATTTCGATGCGTTTGATGATAAGCCACGGGATGAGTGTGGGGTGTTCGGCATTTTGGGACACCCCAAAGCAGTCGAATTTACGTATTTGGGCTTGCGCGCCCTCCAGCATCGCGGTCAGGAAAGTGCCGGAATCGTTGCCTCAGACGGTGACTCGTTCTCTCATCATCACGGCATGGGACTTGTTGCACAGGTTTTTGAGGAGACGTTGACAACGTTGGAGGGACATATTGCGGTTGGACACAATCGCTATTCAACAACGGGGGCAAGCAATCTCCAAAACGCCCAGCCACTGATTCGGGAGTATAAGCGAGGCCCGCTCGCTATCGCTCACAACGGAAACCTGGTCAACGCTCAACGTATCCGCAGCGACCTCGAAGACACCGGTGCGATTTTCCATTCCACTTCCGACACAGAAGTCATCGCTCACCTCATCGCTCGTTCCCGACAGACATTGCTTGAGGATCGGATCATGGATGCGCTCAAAGAGGTTCGCGGTGCGTACTCGTTGGTCTTCATGGGAAAATCCATCCTCATTGGCGTTCGAGATCCTTACGGCTTCCGGCCGCTCTGGTTGGGACGCGCGGACGACTCGTATGTGCTTGCTTCTGAGACCTGTGCCTTCGATGTCATTGACGCGGAGCCAATTCGCGAAATCACTCCCGGCGAAATGGTTATTATTACGGAGACGGAACCGGAACCCCGATCGTTCATGTTTGGGCAGATACAGCCTGATCTCTCACAATGCATCTTCGAATACATCTATCTCTCCCGTCCGGATAGTGTTGTGTTCGGCGAGCGCGTCAATCGTCCCAGGCGTGAACTCGGAAGGCAACTGGCCCGTGAATGTCCCGCTGACGCGGACATCGTGATTCCCGTCCCGGATTCGGCCACACTTGCGGCATTGGGGTATTCGGCGGAATCTGGCATCCCCTTTGATATTGGGCTCTACCGAAACTCTTACGTGGGTCGCGCTTTCATGAATCCTTCGCAAGAGGTCCGTGAACTGATGGTCAAGGTGAAACTGAACCCGATTCTCGATGTGCTTGAGGGCAAGCGTGTTGTGGTCGTTGATGATTCGATCATGCGGGGCACCGAAAGTCGACAATTTGTGAAGCTGATCCGCAAAGGTGGCGCCACCGAGGTTCACGTCCGCATCTCCTCACCCCCCAATAAATTCCCCTGCTTCTACGGCGTTGATACCCCCACGCGCAAAGAACTCATCGCAAGCTCACACACGATTGAAGACACTCGGAAATATATCCGTGCCGACAGTTTAGCGTACCTCAGCATCGAAGGTATGCTCAAGTGCATGAAGTCCCCCAAAGATTTTTGCACGGCCTGTTTTGATGGTAGCTATCCGGTCGAATTTAGTGGACAGCCGACCGGACAACTTCCCATTGATTTTAAGGATTGAGGCGGCAAGTGACTTGTGAGGTGTTTAGACTGGCCGGAGCCATTTCCCACATTTCAGGAGAAATCGGATGCACAATAGATTCAGAAGAGAATCGCGAGCAGGGCTGTCCAATCCCATTCAAAATGTCACCAAAAGTATGTCCACGTCACAGGGGCAGTACACTTTTTATGCGATTATCATCTGCGCGATCATCGGTATGGCATCGTATAAGCCGCTAATCTTCCTGGTTCAGCGATTCAACCCCGCGATGCCGCCACAGGGGGCCGCCGATCTAGCGAATCTGATTTCTTATGGAATCTGTGTCGTTTTACTGATTGCTTCCCTCCTCAAGATGCAAACTATCATGGCTGTCATTGAAAAGCGGCGCTTAGAGGCCTTCAATCAACGTATGGAAAGGCGAAAGGAATCCAATAGCTCAGATGAGTGAACGGGGATTGACTTATGCGAGCGCAGGTGTTTCGATTGAAGCCCAGGGCGCGGCAATGAAATGCCTGAAACCTATCGTTCAATCGACCTACCGCTCTGAAGTTTTGAGCGATGTCGGCAGTTTTGGCGGGCTGTTTGCCCTCGGGTCGTACAAACAACCAATCCTGGTTTCAAGCATGGACAGCGTTGGCAGCAAGCTCAAGGTCGCTTTTATGACGGGGCGTCATGATACGGTTGGGTTTGACATTGTGGCGCATTGCGGTAATGACATCCTTGTGCAGGGAGCGGAGCCGCTTTTTTTACTAGATTATATAGGTATAAGTAAAAAAAGAACCCAACTGATTTATGAGATTGTGTGCGGTGTTTGGAGTGGATGCCGAGAA
>JAPUIP010000675.1 GCA_027296925.1 Candidatus Poribacteria bacterium
TGCCACCGAACGAATTCGGCGGTTGGAGGCAGTTGCTCATGAGGCTCCCCGATCCTTCGCTGCGCTCGAGGACAGGTTCTGAAGATCGGGGTATCTACTGAGGCATTTCGTACCACAAAAGCCTTAACTTGATCCCTATGGGGGCTCAGGACAAGTACCCTAACGGGCATTCCATTGCCCGTTATGGAAACTTGTGCCGAGCTTCGAGGTATCCCGAGCCCCTCAAAGTTCGGGACAGACGGCACAGGCGGGACAGGCGGGGCAAGCTTTTGAGGGGGCAACCGACCTGGCTCAGAATGACGGATAATGCTGCATTATCCATTATAAATGGTATTATATCACCGTTCCGGGGCAAAATCAACTCGCTCCCGCAGCCGATGATAGCCGCCGGTTTCAGCCGCGTCATTGATGCTTCAAAATAAAAAAGGTCATCAACGCCATTGACGTTGATGACCTGAAGGAGTTTTCATTGACAATTGATGATTGCCAATTGTTGGTTACTTGAGAATGACCATCTTCCGAGTTGCGCTGAAATCTCCAGCTTCAATCCGGTAGAAGTATACACTACTTGCAATCCGCTCACCCATCTGGTTTCGACCATCCCAGTAGGCGGCTTTGTCGCGAGTGATGTACTCCGCAGATTTCTGGAATCCGAGATCCAGCGTACGGACCTTCTGTCCTTTGACGTTGTAGATGTGAATCTTCACGTGAGACTCATCTTTCAGCGCGAAAGGAATCCATGTCTCGGGATTGAAGGGGTTCGGGTAATTTTGCAGCAAGACGGATTTGGTGACAACCTTCTTGGGAATTACGCGAACCAGATACCGTCCGGAAACGCCATCGAGTTTGATGCTGCCATCACGCTGGTGAAGTTGTGGATTACCAATCGTGAGAACGGCATCGCCGAGTGCAACCGGTTTGAGTGTGAAGGTCAAGACGCTACCTTTGCCGGAAACCGGGGTTTGCGCGGCGTTGGCAATCGTCAGCTTTTTACCTTCTTTTTCGGTTGAAATCTGCTTGGAGATGAAGAAGGTCTGCGATTGATTGCTCAGGAATTTGCCTTCAGCCGCATCGCTAGCGATGACGTGCTTCGGATCAAATGCGAGATCAAATCCGTAGCCGGTCACGTTCGTACCATTCTTGAGGTGGACTTCGACCTCAATCTCTTCACCCAGTTCGATTTCGGAGGGAAGTCCAACGAGCTCGAAGGGGCTGTAGATCGCTTTTCCTGTCGGTGCGGCATTGGCTACACCTGCGTCTCCGGTTGGCGGAATTGCCGTCTTACCGAAGTTTTTCGCCAGGAGTTGGAAGTCATCGACATCGACCGCTCCGTCGCCATTGACATCGGCTGCATCGAGTGCTTCTGCCGATGTGAGTCCGAAATTGTTGGCGAACGCTGTCACATCGGTGACGGTGATCTGATTATCTTCCGTCCCTGATTCACCAGCGAGCAGGAAGTCAAACTCCTCACCGGAGTCCGCAAAATCGCCGTCGGCGTTGGCATCATCGTAGCCCTGAATCAGCACGCCGGTGATGTTTTTGCCGGGGACGATTTCAAGCGGTGTGGTGTGATGATTTTGTCCACGGAGATACGTCGCTGCTTTCGCCGTGAGGAAGTATTTCCCACTCGGCACGTTGGTCAGTTTGAAGCCACCATCGGTTCCAGTTTGCAACTGGATGCCGGGCGCTGTCGCATCTGTATCTTCCGGGGACGTGTAACCAGAGTAGTGTCCAAGGCTACCCGGCTGCCGGAGTTCAAAGGTAATGTCCTCTTGATGGTTTGTACGACCTTCTAGCAGGACGTTACCTGAGATCGCCGAGGCTGGATTCGCGATTGTCCGAACGTGAACCGAATTCCCATCATGCGGTATATGCACGCCACCCGCATCATCAATCAGGCGGGTTTGTCGGCTATCGTCATAAGAGAAGGTCACGTCGGTATTACCCGCAGCTTTTGTCTTGAACGTAACGGTGATGAACGTATCTGTTGCTGCAAAAGCTGTGGCATTCGGTTGTGTCGAAACGGCGATGAAGTCTGCTTGACCGTTCGTGTTACTGCCGCTGTTTTGGACAATGGTAACGCCCCAGGAGTTCGGTCCAATATTGGCCGAACCTGTCAACGCCTGGTCGATACGGAAATTCACACCCGACAGAATCTGTGTACTGAAAGGTGGATCGACGGAGATGGTTTTGGTGCTGCCGTTATAATCGGCAATCGTTGCACGTTCACCCTTCGCCGTACCACTGGTGACGACGACCTGATAGGTGTTGTAGGCGTCGTCTGTTGCTGACGATAGCCCAGAGGCAATTAGTGTCGTTCCAGAAGTCGAACCCGCGGAGGTCGTGACTGTGTTTGTAATGGGTTCAGCGAGTTTGCTCAGGGGCTGCGTTTCAGACGCTAGCTCCAACGTCGTGGTGTTGAAGTTGAGATGGAGACTCGCGTTTTGAACCGCCTGGGCGTTCGTGTCGATTTGAATATCGATATCAAAGTAATCGCCTACTTCGTGGAAGCTTCCCGGCGAAACAAGCGAAATGGTGTAGTTCGTAATCGTAACCGTTCCCAGGCTGACGCTGAAGGTTTCAGGAACATCGATGCGATAGGTGGCTGCTGAGCCGGTTGCGTTGGAAAATGCTGGGGATACGGTCAACTGCTTCGTTCCGTCGTAAGCCGTAATGGTGCGACTGACTCCCCTGTTTGTACCACTTGTGATGACCAACCGCGCCCCAACGTATAGATTGGCTGTATCGGTCAGGTTGGAATCTGTAATTTGTGTGGTAGAACCAGAGGTTGTCGTGCCACTGAGGACGGGGCTATTCGCCGCAGCAATTCCGGTATTGTAAGCGTCGTTCGTTGTACCGGTGCTCGTATCCAGCACAGCGTAAACATAGTAGGTGCCATCAGGAATGACAACCTTGTAGGACGTAACTGTCGTTGCACTTACCGCTGAGCTCGCCGCAGGACTGAAGGTGATTGTCTGCGTTGAAGCGACATAGTCGGTAATGGTGTGAGCAGATGACAGCGTGCCTGCCGTGAAGAGTAACCGACGACCAATATAGTAGTCGTTCCCAACGCTGGCTGACAACGGCGAATCCGCGCTGGTGTCAATCAGGGTGGTTGTGCTACCACCGGTCGGCGCTGTTGTTGAGGTCAGGACGATGTCGTCCCAGATGACGGAGTTTGTACCGGTTTGCGCCCCGGTGCTATCCGTGTTGAGCGCGATATCTCTCTCGATGATCCCTGCCGGCGCGTTCGCGGTTCCGAGCGTGTCGTCGAGATCTCCGAGCGTCTTTGTATTGGTCGTATCGAAGTAGACATCCACATTGATGGGGACGTTGCTGTTATCATCCCACTCTTCGATCCAGTTGATGGTATAGCTGATCGTGGTTAGATCTGATCCAGCGGGAGTGGTCACCACAAGTGATGAACCTCTCTCTGGAACGAGTCCGCCTGACTGATAACCGGCTTCGTAATTACCATCGCTATCGGCGTCAATGAGCGCGTAGACGTAGTAGGTTTGGTTGTCAAACAGGGGATCGCTGAGGTCGCCGGCGAGATCGAACAGGAATCGATCCGATGGACCATCGGCGTCTTCCTGAACCGCCGTCGCGGTGAACTTCGTATAACCCTTTGCCGTTGCAACTTGGTCGGTCGTCAATGTGCCGCCGACGCCGGATTGGTTGCGCAGGTCTGTCGTGCTATAGAAGAGATTGACTATTGCCGATTGATCATAATCCACATCGGTCCACTCAACGGTGTAGAATTTGTTGGTTGCCGTTGTGGACGTGGTGGAAGCGGGGCTATCAACCTGAATGTTGCTGCTGTGAGAAATCGTGACGTTAGTCGCCGCTTTCTTAAACGCCTTATCGGTACTTGCGTCGGTCAGAATCACCCAGGCCGCATAATCACCCGCAGCCGTTGTGGAAATGACAGTGGAGTCGTAGTAATTCCAGCCGGAGTAACCACTTGTTTGCACTTCGGGAAGCGCATCATTTCCAGTCAGCTGGCTCGTCAAGACCAGTGCGCCGGAGGAATCAAGGGCTTTCACCTCGGTCGCGTTCGTTTCGATTTCTGCGGCGGAGTCATAGTCCGATGGATTCGCGGACACCGTACTGTCTAGTGCGTAGAAGATGCTGACGACTGCCGCATCATCCCAATCGGTAGAGTTCCACGTAATGGTGATCGGGTCCGGCGTCGTCGCTGTCTGACCAGAGTCTGCAGTTGCTGTGACCGTGATATCGTTAGTGTAGAAGAAGGGACTATGCACAACCGTCACTTTGCCGGGGGCTGTGGCGACTTCGTCATATATGGCGCCGTTTGGATCATCGGCAACGGCATAGATGAAGTATGCAGCTTCCGGTACTGGATTTGCACCCGATGTACCGAAGCCTGTCGTCAGATCCCAACCCAGGCTAGCGACTGCCGAAGCATCCAGATCTGTACCGACCTGCACAGCTCTTGTCGCCGAATCTGTCAGGGATACAGCCAAAACGACTGCTGCCGGCGTCGTAAACTGGGTTTGCGAGACGTAGACATCGATATTTCCTGTCGTCGTTGCCCCGTCCCAATCGGTCCATGCCAGCGTGTAGGTTGTGTGACTGGTGATCACGGCGGGGTCGGTGCTTGCTGTATCTGCCGTTGCACCCGTGTCTGCAGGCGCGGTAAAATTGATCCCTTTCAATACAACCGCTGCGCTGACATCAAAAGAGGTCGTTGGCCCGTTATGGTTGAGCGCATAGACATAGTAGGTCGCTCCCGCATCGGTTGCGAGCGCGGAGGTATCCCAGACAAAAGTACCATTGTTTGAATCTGTGCTCGCAGGCACTGTGGTAATCCGGGTTGTCTTGTTACCATCCAACACATCAGAGACCGAAGTGTAAGTGCCATTCGTTGAGTACCGCAACTCAACCGTTGCGCTCGAGTCGGCATCATCCGTCCAGTCGATGTTAAAGGAGGTGAAGACTTTATCGCTTCCCGACGTGGGTGCATCGCTATTTGACGCTATGAAGACAACCTTGCTGACATTGATGGTGTAGTCCGACACAATCACGTACTCATTGATGTCGGGCTGAGCCGCCGCGGGGGCCAAATAGATATAGTATTTGCCTGTCGGAGAATTCCCCAGCGCTGGACTATCCGTACCATTCCATACCGCGGTTGTACTACCCGCCTGAGCTGCTGCTGTAAAGTTCACATGCGCAGAAGCGGTCGTACCATCCAGATTGTCCTCGTCCGAAATGGTTCCGGAGGTATCCGCGTAGAAGTCATAGGTCTGATTATCTGGCGTGGTTGACGAAATGGCATTCGTTGTGAAGGTGGTAATGCCCCGTGCGCCCTGTGGGACCGGCGACGCAAATATCGTCGTATCAAACCAGTCTCCGGAGTTGCCGGTGGCGTTGACCACGCTGTCTGCCAGCGTGATGTCCACGGTGCCGCTGTTGGTCAAGTTACAGTCGCGAACCGCAACCCATTCGAAGTCGAGCGTACCTGTACTGGTGTTGACCAGGTTGAAAGACGAGCCCGTTGTTCCACTGGCAAGCAGCAGGCGTTCACCCGTCAAATTGACACCGGAGAGGGTTAACTGATCCGCGTTGGTCACTGTGGTGCCGGCGCCAACGAGAATGGTAATATCTCCGCCGTTGGTACCGCTGATGATCTCTGAATTGATATTCATACCACCATTGAGTGTCAAAGTCGCCGCGGTTGCAGCAAAGTTATCTATTGTCAGGATGACCCCTTGAACAGTGAGCAATCCGCCGATACTAAAGGTCTGACCGTTGTCAATCGTGAATGTGACAGCCGTATCAACGGTTACCGGACCGTTAAAGATAACGTTCTGGTTTTGTGCGCTCACATTTGCTTGCGTCACGACCGTCACACCTGAATTTGCTGTGAGTACGGTGTTGGCAAGCGCAACAGCGGCTCTTAAGGTGACATTTCCTGTGCCGTTGAGGGTCAGCGCCATCGAGGCGGCATCGTCGATGATACCCAGCGCAGAGCCGCCGGAACCAGTCGTAATGGTCATCGGAGCGGCATCAATGTCTAACGTTGCGGTTGCATCTAAGTCAATCACACCGCCGGAGCTGTTGTCGATGCTGTTGGCGGTTGCGTTGTCAAACAGGATTGTGGCGGCGCCGGTTGCTTCCAGTTCGCCGTTGAGGCCAATAACCACATTCCCCGTGAAGGTCTGGGCCACAGCAACCGTCGTCAATTTACCGTTCAATGTCGTGAGACCGACTTGAACGTCAAGGGCGGCCGTTGTTGCCGCGCTACCGCCGGTGTTGACTGTGAAGGTTCCTGTATTGAGTGTCACCGCCGTTGTCGCGAAGGTGCAGACTGCGCCAGAGTTAGCGACGACAATCGAGTCTGCGGTTAAGGTAACATTTGCCACATTGATGGTTTGAGCTGCGGTGCCGTCAAATGTTAGTGTCGCAGCACCACCACCGTTCGGAGAAAAGACAGAACTCGCATCGGCGACAGTGAGGTTACCGCCAATATTGATTGCCCCTGTCGTTGTGGTGAGGGTGCCAATGCCACCACTACTGTCGATGCTTAACGCGCCGCTGAGGTCCAGTGGAACTCCCGTGACATCAACGGTCGCATTGCCAGCAGCACCGGTTGCATTTATTGTGAGCGAGGCAGCACTAATACCGCCCCCCACTGCAGAGGCTGTTAGCGCTGCATCCGTACCAGCATTAACACCGCTCGTCAATGTAATTGCACCAGAAGCGTTGATAGTTCCCGTCGCCGCTACATCTTGTGCAATGCTTGGAGGGGCCGCATTAGCGCCACCACCACCAGTCATTGTGATGGTCCCGGCTGTAATTGCGCCTGCCTCTGTAATTGAACAAGCAACTGCGGCAGCGGCGCTTGTGACAACAGAGATATTTCCACCGCCCAGGATGTCGTTACCATTCATATCCAGTGAACAGGCGGTCGCAGCAGGACCGCTATCCATGTCGAGGAGCGTCGTGACGGTTAAATCGCCGGTCATTGAAATCGTTTGCGCGCCGGTGACGTCGGAGAGATCAACTGTCACAGCGGTCAAAGCCGGAAACGAGAGGGTCAAATCTTGGCCAGCGGCGGCGATTAGATCAAGGATACCCAGGCTAATCGTTCCTGTGCCGCCAGTAAACACGGGGTCTCCACCATTGTCCGTGAAGGTCAGTGTATCCGTGCTTCTCATGGTTAAATTGTTGTTAGTGATAATCAGTGACGGTACGCCGGTCGTCGCTGCGGTGGAGGTAATATTCATATCCGCATTGACCACGAAATGACTGACCGCAGTCAGTGTTGCGGCGCCATCTGCAGCGGTAACCGTTACCTGTCCACTTGCGGTGATGCCGTTGTTGGTATTTGGGTTGGGTACACTTGAACCGCTCCCTGATGTCAACGAGGCCACACCTGTGGTAGCCGTATCACCGGTGAGTGTGATTTGGTCAACAACCATGCCACCGCCACCACTCTGTGTGATCGTGGCATTTCCACCCGCGCCATCGGCATCGACTGTTATGTCCGCGCCGCCTAAAAGATTATAGGTGCCCAGGGCGAGTGTCGCACTCCCGGTCGCATCGGCTTCAACATTGACGGTGCCGGTGCTGGATACGGTCAGATCCCCACCCATTGTGAGCAGATGAGGGCTGCCGCCTGCATTCGTAATATCCAAAGTTCCCACGATTGCCGGACTTGTGGTGGTCACCCCCGAAGCATGGGTATTTGTCACCAGTACCGTTGCCGCGGTGAGGTTAATGCCTTTCGACGGATCAACGTCGACCGTTTGCGCCACGGTGCCCCCGAAGGTAACATTGCCGGTTGGTGCAAAAATCGACAGAGAGCCTGTTACGGTCATATCGCCGTTAATCGTGACAGCATTCGCTGCCGCGGTAAACGTTGGCGAGCTGTTTGTACCGCCATCTGTGAAGGTGAGATCGACACAGGTGAGGGCAGCGGCGAGAATCAGTTGGGGGACGCCTGAAGCCGAACCCGTTGTCTCAATCACCACATCTCCGGGCGTGACGCCACCAAATACACCGCTGGTGGTTATGGTTGCATTTCCGGTGCTCGCCCCCGCTCGGATGAGAGAGTCAACCGCATCGAGCGTCGCGGCGCCTGCACTCATATCCAGATGAGCGTTGGTCGCGTTCGAGCTTTCAACGGTGAGCGTACTCGTAATATTGAGATTATCACCCGCACCCTGCGTCGTAAGTGTGCTATTCACGGTCAGATTCTGCATGGTAACCGCACCACCATCGAATTGGACAGTGCCGCTCGCTCCCGTGTTATTCACAACAATTGACGCCGATGCGAGATTCACGCCGGGCGCCGCCTCAAGGTCGATAAGCTGGGTGCCGGTGCCGTCGAAGGTGATGGTGCCTGTTGGGGCAAAGGTAATACTAGCGGCGCCCGCCGGTATCACAAAATCATCGCCGATGAAAATCGGACCGCTTGAGGTGAGTGCGGGGTTGCCACCGGCATCGGCAAACGTCAGGGTTCCTGACAGATCCAGTGTGTTGGAAAGCATTTCAAGTGTCGGAATGCCAGTACCGGCGGTCGATGAGATGGTTAAAGCCGTGCCCACGAAATCGCTGTTGCAAGTAAGCTTCGCAGCGCCTGCGTTCGCCGTCACATCGATTGTCGATGCGCCGGTGGCCGTCAGCGTCCCGGAGGCCGTCGCTGTCGCGCTTCCCGTTACTGTACCGTTTGCATCAATCGTGAGGGTGCTCACGCTCACAATGCCAACATTGCTGAGGGTGGCGGATCCGACGGCGGCCGCAAGTGTTTGAACTGTCAGCGGGGATCCACCGAGCAAGGAGTTTCCGCTAAGGCTGACAGTGACATTGCCGGTGGCGCCACCACCGGCGGTCTGTATCGTCGTGCCGGTTGTGCCCGAAAGCGTGACGTCACCGGAGAAGGTGAGGTTGACGTTTGCTGTCGCATGACCGGTGACTGTGAGGTTTTTGATATTCATCGATGGCAGTTGCACGGTTGCCGTTGCACCCGCGCTCGTGACCGTCACGTTCGCGTCAGTGGGGATATTGGTCAACGGGTAACCGTTACCCGACGTTTCGTTGAATGTTGCGGTTTCGCCAGCGACCGGCGGCGCTGTATCGCCAACCCAGTTCACTGCGTCGCTCCAGTCTCCTGACGAACCGCCACCGTCCCAGGTGCCATCAGCCGCGAAACTCGATATGGTAAAAGCTGTCATCATGCCGAAGGCAAGAACAGCTACTAGAAATCCTCTGAAAAAGCTTGATGTATTCATTTTTTCCTCCTCTGTTTGTTTTCGTCTGTTTTGAAGTTTACCCCGTCGGGTTTGTATATTGTTTGAGTCTGTTTTGTGTTTGGATGCGTCCATTTGAATCTCCTATAATTTGTTAGTCTATGTGTCATTCTCACGGTGCCGGGGGGAGATGGGGGACTTGTTGGCTAGGTATCTATCGGAAGCCGTTTCGGGAAACTTTAGGACTTTTTTGAATCAGATTGTCTCGTCCCTGGGATTTCGCAAACACACGCTGATGCAACGCCCTGTCCGGGATTGACTCGGAGGCCCGTCAGTATCCAGGCAGGTCAGGCATCAAAGCAATATGTATGCCAAGACCCCTAGCACCTAGGGTGAAGGCCTGATCTTCTGCTTTAGCGAGGCCTGAGCTTCGTCTTCAGGCATAGCCTGCATTGTATAGGGGCAAGGATGTATTGCCCCCTCAGGTCGGAAGAGTGCTGATATGTCACACTGTTATGTTGGAAGAGTGCTGATATGTCACATTATTATGACAAATCCGTGTTGGAGAAACCAAGGCAGCGAAAAAAGTTCGTAGAGGAGGGAGTTCAAAAATCCGGTGTCAAGTATGGCCAATCCACACACTGCGGGCTACCGGCGAATACCCATCTTCCAGAAGTGGGTTTTCGTCACAGTGTTACGCCGTGCGGTTGTGTAGCAGAAGTACACTCCGTTGGCGAGAGGAGTCTGCAAATCGTCCGCGAGATTCCAGCGATAGATGCGAGCCAATCGATCGGAAATTGCCTGAAATTCGTCATCGTTTATCGTTTTAACAAGCTCGCCTCTGACATTGTAAACCCGCACGGTTAAGATGGCAGGGCTATCGATTTGACATTCGAGTGTAATTTCGCCAACGGTCGCGGGGTTGGGATAGGTATGCAGGCGCAGGAAGGTCAGTGGTTTGATAGGCGCAGCCAGGAGTTGATCAAAACGGAGCGTTTTTACACGCTGTCCCGAATTGCCAGCGAGATCAGTTCCGCGCGCGATGATAACAACTGTATTGCCGATGGGCTTGGGCAAGATGTGGGTGCCCGTCCATTTCATGACATCGGTCGACTCCAGGCCAACCGGCTGCTGGCTGACAAGTAAAGTTGGATCTGTGCGCAGCTTTTCCGATGCGGTGATGGTAATGGTGAGGAAGTCCGGCTGAATCGGATTCGGCAGGGCAAAGACCTGAAAGGTTGGGGGAGTTCGATCCGGCGGCTTCCTGACGATCACTTCAAGTGAGCCAGTATCGCTATTTCCATTTGGATCGGTTGCCGTCAAGGCAATTAATTCCGAGCCGAGAAAATTTTTCGTCTGGGGTTTGAGGCTCAGCCGGACAACCCGCGTGACGAGACCGATTTTGATTAAAATTTTGTCGCTGGCTTTCGCCGTCCAGGCGATCTCTGCATCGGGTGTATCTTCGTCTGTCACAAATTCATCCAGATGCATCCCCAGTACCTCACCATCCGACAAATAAACCGGCTGGAACGAGACTACCGGGCGTTTCGTCGTAGAAAATGGCGTGCGAACTTCAACGACGGTTGTGCCTTCTGCCCGGTTTTGCTGCGGGTCCGTGACAGTGAAGGTGATGGTTTCACTGCCGACGAAGTTATCATGCGGGAGAATGTCCACAATATGGGAAGCCGCATTGATCTCAACCGTCAGATTCAACGTCTCCGATACCGTCCAGGTCAATTGATTCAGCGGCGTGTCCGGATCGGCTACAAATTCATCGAGATCTAGCTCTCGATCCGGAACGCCATCAATAAAGATCACGTGGGGGAGTTCGGCGATTACCGGCGGTTCGCCGTTCGGATTTGTGGTTTTGACGGTGACACGGATGGTTTGACTTCCGCTGAGTCCATCTGCATCTGTCGCTGTAAAGGTGATTTCTTCCGTGCCAACGAAATCGGGGACGGCGGTGAAGGTGACCTGCCGGGTGTCTGGGGCAATTGACACCTGAATCTGCGCGTTACCGATGAACGCCCACCGAATTTGGTTGATAGGGGTGTCTTCATCGGTGACGTGGTCATCGAGGTCAATCGAGTTATCGCGTCCCCCTTGCACAAAGCCCACATCCGGAATCCCAGCGACAACGGGTGGTTTTTTGCCCGGCGGTCTCTCGGTCACGGTGACACGAATGGTTTGGCTGTCGCTGAGTCCGTCCATATCGGTGGCGGTGAAGGTCGTCTCTTCCGTGCCAACGAAGTCGGTGGCGGTGAACGTGACTCGCCGGGTATTGGAATCAATGACTACCTGGATCTGGCTGTTTCCGGCGACTGTCCACTGGATCTGGTCGATGGGCGTATCGGCATCGGTGACGTGGTCATCGAGGTCAATTGTGTTATCGCGCTCGCCTTGCACAAAGCTCACAGCCGGGATTCCTGCGACAACCGGAGGGGTTTTGCCCGGCGGTCTTTCGATTACGGTGACGCGGATAGTTTGGCTATCGCTAAGCCCATCGGTATCGGTCGCGGTAAAAGTGATCTCCTCAGTGCCGAGGAAATCGGCGGTGGCAAACGTGACCCGCCGGGTGGCGGACTTAATATTCACATCGATATTGGTATTGCCGGTGGCCTGCCACTGAATCTGATCGATAGGGGTGTCTTCATCGGACACATAGTCATCGAGAAGGATCGAGCGATCCACCTCGCCTTTCACAAAGTCCACGTTCGGAATGCCAGCGACGACCGGCGGTTTTGGCGGTGGCCTAATCTCTCCGATGACATTGACAGTGTACGTCCCGCTTCCAGTATTTCCCTCGGGGTCGGTGGCGGTAAAAGTAAGACGGTGTGTGCCAGCCGACCCGGCTGGCGCGTCAATCGTTACAACGCGCGTCTCCGGATCTATGACCACACCGAGTGGCGCGACTTCGCCCACACTCCACGTGATTTCTTCGTCTGGCGTATCGCCATCCTCGACATGCTCATCCAGATCTAGGGCCCCATCCTGGTCCCCTTCATCGAGGGTCAGTTCTCCAGCGAGGGACACCACGGGGCGGAAGACGGCTGTTACGGCTGTATCTGCGCTCGCAGACAGTCCCGCTTTATTGGTGGCTGTGAACGTCACAGTCTCTATCCCACCCGGCCAATTCGGTTGAGGCGCAAACAGCACGCGGCGATCCGCTTCGATGGTTACCTGCAAGTGCGTCTCATCAAAGCCGGAAGCTGTCCATTCGATAGCTGAATCCGGCGTTGTCGCGTCCGTTACGAAGTCATCGAGATCGAAGCCTTCGGTGACTTCACCGTGACGCACCTGAATCTCCGATGGAAAATCGCGAAGCTCCGGTGGGCTGGGAGCAAGCACGCTGATGTGAACCTGCGTACTCGTACGATTCGACTGCGGATCAATTGCCGTGAAGGTGACTTCCTCGGAAACAATCGCCTCGGCAAAGAACGTTGCAATCCGGTCGCTATCGATCGTGATCTGAACCACTTCATTACCGCTGAACTCCCATTCAATCTGATCCGGGGTGCTATCGAAATCGAATACATATTCTTTCAGATCTCTTGTTTCTGGTAGTCCAAAATTCAGAACGATCGGCGGAATATCGGCAATCACGGGTGGAGCGCTAGGGTCAATCAAGATTACCTGAATTTTATCTGCGCTCGCCTGGCGGTCCGGGTTCGTCGCCATGAAGGTAACCGATTCCCTCCCTGTCCAACCGCCCTCGCTACGGAAGGTAACCTGATGCGTTTCTGGATCGATGCCGACCTGTACCTCAACATTGCCTTTCGTCGTCCAGGTCAGATCCGCCGGCTCGAAGTTAAAATCGAACACGAAGTCATCCAGATCAAACACCGGTGGCCGCATCAGCACGCCGTCGTTCGTGGCGATGACATTGGCAAAAGGGAAAAGGATTGTGAGCGTGGAGAAGTCAATCATCGGCCCATCAAAAGTGGGCGCGATGTCGATCGCCAGTTCAGACACATCGCTGTTACCATCGGCATCCGTCGCTCTCAGTTCAACGGTCGTTCGTGCCGGCGTTTGTGCTGCCGCAATGAATAGTATGGTCTGGTCTTCGCGGCGGATGACTTCGACGCCGGCGAATGGCGTGCCCCGAGTGATTACCCACTGAATCTCAGAAGCGGGTGAATCCAAGTCCGAAACAAATCCGTTCAGATTGACCTCGCGGGTTTCATTAACCCGCAAAAATATCGGACCCTCGGATCGGATAATCGGTGGCGAAACCACTTGAACTTCGAGTCTCCGACTTGTTGCGTTGCCCTCCGGATCGCGAGCGGTAAATGTAATGGTCTCTTTGCCGATCCAGTCCTCCACAGCACGAAAGGCGACGATATGGGTCGTCGGGTTGATGTTCACAATGACATTTGCATTTCCCGAGGCCTCCCAACTGAGTTGTTCCGGTGTATTGTTTGTATCTTGAACATGGAGATCCAGATCCAGCGACTCATGAACTTTTCCCACCGGAAATCGAATAATCCTGGGAAAAGTATCGAGAATAACCGGGCCGCCAACGACTGAAATCGTCGCCGGAGTCATGTTGACGAACGGCCGGGGTGGGAGCGACCCAATTTTTACTTCAGTGACGCGAGATTGAGACTTGTCATTGTCAAATGTGATCTGTGTGAAACCGGTCGTTTTAATCGCGCGAAAACGCATCAGCCCAACCACGCCAGGTGCCTTCAGCCCCGGCTCGACACCTTGAATGAGCCCTTGCGCGAAATCAATCTGGAATTTTCGGAAGAAGCGATTGCCGGGGTCTCCGTGTGTATCACTTTCAAAGATGTTCCACCCATCCGGCACCGCATCCCCCCTACCAACCGGCTGAACGCCACGGAGACTAAAATTTGCGTCAACCAGTTCGAGGAATTGCGATTGTTGGTTTTGAAATGGAACGTTTTCGGTTGTGTCCACACCATCGAATGACAGGTAGATCGACACTGCGGTGACATTCTGGCCTTGCGGATCGACGAAGATTTCCACCTCAAATTCATCGTTCAGGCTGACCGAAAATTTACTGGCTTTCGTTGCCGCGCTTCGCAGCACAACCGTAGCTGCGTCAGCTTGATTCAGCCAGATGATAACGAAAAGACATGCAAACGCAATGTACCGGGGCACTCTCGACATTCTCCTTCATGCTGACCCAATTTTGCAGGACCCTTGAAAAATCAGAAAGATGATTTACACGCGGCTCCCCCGTGCTTTGCCAAGTATCATGTTGGCAAATTAGAAACTTGAGAAACCTTTCCCACATGTGCCTATGCCGGAAACTCTTTCTCTTCGTCAGGCAGAATTGCACAACAACGGCTCAACTGCTGTTGAAAGCCTCCGCGAGATGTGCTATACTAACCGCGTATCTGACGAATCGGGTGCGATCGAAAAGCGAGGAAAGCCTGTGCTAGATTGGCTCCAGGAACAGAAAAGGAAGTATCTACATGGATGGGATCGGCGCCCCACAATCATTTTGCTCGGTTCGTCTGTGCTGCTGACGGTGCATCGGTTTGGCAGCCGAAGAAAATTCTTCCATACATATTTGGCGAAATACTTCGTCAATTACCCACTCCGGAAGATCTTTCCATATTACTACTGGTTCTGGACAAGTGCAATCACACTCATCCTGTTGCCGGCCCTTGTTGTGAAATTTGGTGTCAGGGATCAGATTCGTGATTACGGCTTCCGCTTGACGCATGGAAAGCTGGGATGGGGATTTGTCCTTGGGGGGTGGATACTCATGAGCCCTCTGATGCTTCTGGCGTTACAGCTTTTTCCCGCGTTCCAGCATAAATATCCACTTAGCAAAGTTGCTGCCACCAGTTGGCAGGTTTTTATTCTGTATCAGATTTCTTATGGAATCTATATGTTGTCCTGGGAGTTCTTCTTTCGGGGCTTTATGCTTTTCGGACTGGAGAAGCCGTTTGGCAACTATAGCATCCTCATTCAAACCATTCCGTTCGCTCTGATGCACTACAGCAAACCATTTGTGGAAGCGACGGGGTCGATCGCCGGCGGGATACTGCTGGGCATTGTCGCCCTTGAGACACGGTCCTTTATCTATGGCGCAGTGATTCACTGGCTGGTCGCCCTGACGATGGATGTTTTGGCAATCATGTGGCGCTCTGGATAAGCACCGAATTTGGGGGGAATGATGAAAGTTGTTACAGCACAACAGATGCGTCAAATCGATCAACACACCATCGAGGACATCGGCATCGCCGGCGTCGTACTGATGGAGAACGCGGGAAGTGCGGTCGTCCGAGCCATCCGCAGGCGTTTTCCTGACTGTCAACACGTTGGCGTTGTTGTCGGCAAGGGAAACAATGGCGGCGATGGATTGGTCATTGCTAGACAACTTGCGCTCACGGGACAGTCTGTTCAGGTCTTCCTCGTTTCTCCGCCGGATCGTTTTACTGGCGACGCTTTAACCAATCTGCAAATTGCGCAAAACCTCAATCTCCCCATCGTGCAGATCTTGTCAGAATCCGATCTCGAGCGGTTGAAAAGCCAGATTGTGTCATGTGATCTGATTATCGATGCAATCTTTGGCACCGGTTTGCGTGGCGCGGTGCGCGGGTACATTGGTGACGTCATTGAATGCCTCAACGACACCACGTGTCCGATTGTAGCGGTCGATCTCCCCTCTGGGCTGGAAGCTGACACCGGTATGGCAGAAGGAGCGTGTATTCAATCCACCTACACCGTCACCATGGGGCTTCCCAAGCGAGGGTTGCTCATCCATCCGGGGGCGGCACTGACAGGACAACTCGAAGTTGCCGAGATCGGTTTTCCACCGAGCGTCATCGATGCCCAAGATATCCAGGTAAACTGGACACAGCCGGCGGATGCAGCGCGATGGCTGCCACCGCGTTATACGTACTCCCATAAAGGCACGTATGGGCGCGTTTTTGTCGTGGCGGGGTCAACCGGAATGACGGGAGCAGCGGCTTTAGCCAGCGAAGCCGCCCTGCGTGTAGGGGCGGGGCTGGTCACGCTTGGTACCCCGAAAAGCCTCAATGCCATCCTGGAGATTAAGCTGACCGAGGTGACGACATTGCCCTTACCCGAAACGGCGGAAGGCTCATTGGCGTTGGACGCAAAATCGGGGATTCTTGAATTTATCGAGCGAACGTCGTCCATCCTCGCGATTGGTCCCGGACTTTCACAGCATCCGGAGACGGTCGAACTCATCCACAGCTTTCTCCGCGAAAATGACTGTCCAATGGTGATTGATGCGGATGGGTTGAACGCGCTCTCACAATCGAAAGAGCTCCTTCCGTCGCTGCCGCCCCAAACCGTGCTCACGCCCCATCCGGGTGAAATGACGCGACTCATCGGCGGGACGACCGCCGAAGTGGAACGCGATCGGATCGGGGTTGCCCAGCGGTTCGCCCAGGAATATGGCGTCATGCTTGTCCTCAAAGGTGCGCCGACCGTGATTGCGGGTGGGAATGGAGAGGTATGGATTAACTCAACCGGAAACCCTGGCATGGCAACCGGCGGCATGGGCGACGTACTGACGGGCATGATTGCGGGTCTGATGGCGCAGGAGATGCCGAGTTATGAAGCCGCCGTTCTAGGTGTATACCTTCACGGACTTGCCGGGGACATCGCCGCTGAATCCGTCGGGCAGCATGGGCTGATGGCGGGAGATGTGCTGGATGCCGTCCCGGAAGCAATTGAAACGTGCGGTCGGAAACGGGATACGAGATAGAACATACTCTGAATGGCACTTTTTCGATTTCACAACAGCCTGGCACATGATGATTACCCAATGAGGGGGATTCGCCCGATGTCAATCAAACAACAGATCACTCAAGAACTGGACGGTTTAAAAGAAGCAGAGCTCATAAAGGTCGCCAAATACGTGGCGTTTCTAAAACTTCGGCATCGAGCCAAGACTATGCCATCGGTTGACGAAAAACAGTTAGCTACCCTCTACGCTGAATTTGCTGAAGAAGATGTTGCCCTTGCTGAAGGAGGAATGGTGCATTACGCTGAAGCGCTGGCTAAAGAGGATACGCAATGACTGTCAAACGAGGCGAAATTGGGTTGCGCAAAATGTGAACCTATGAATCCCATGTATTGCAGTTTACCCCCTCTCAAGAAAGGACAAACTTATGAAAATCTTGACCTCGCGTTTGAGCGAGGAACAACTGGATGTCGTCCGCGAAATCGCTCCAAATGCCAATCTCGTTTCCGTAACAACACCTGAGGATGTGCTACGAGAAATCGAAGACACGGATGTCCTTTTTGGTACCAGAACGACGCCTGAAATGATTGGGCGTGCCAAAAGCCTCCGTTGGATTCAGGTCGGCGGTGTTGGTGTTGAGGGGATGATGTTCCCCGAATTGGTCAACAGCGATATTATATTGACAAACGGGCGCGGCACAACCGCAATCAACATCGCTGAGCATGTGATAGGGCTGATCCTCACCTTTACGCGAACAATTAATATCAACATCAAACGTCAGATGGAGAAGGTGTGGGAAAGCCGCGCGAATCTCCCGGTCATCGAAATTGCCGGGGAAACGATTGGCATCCTCGGTTTGGGAAGTATCGGTCTACAGGTCGCCAAACGCGCGAATGCTTTCGATATGCGCATCCTCTCTGTCGATCCGACACAGACAGAGAAACCGGATTACGTCGAATCGCTCTGGAAAGTGGATCGCCTCCACGATATGTTACGACAATCCGATTTTGTCGCTATCTGTTGCCCGCTGACGCTGCAGACTGAGGGCATCATGGGTGCCGATGAATTCCGCGTGATGAAGTCAACGGCATTCGTGATCAACATCGCCAGAGGTCGGATCGTCGATCAAGCCGCATTGGTTGAAGCCTTGCGCGCGAAAGAGATCGCCGGCGCTGGGCTGGATGCCACGCATCCGGAACCGCTTCCACAGGATAACCCGCTGTGGGAGATGGATAACGTGATCATCACGCCACATCACGCCGGTCAATCCCCAAAAGCACCGAGACGTGTCTTTGAGCTTTTCTGTGAGAATCTCAAGCGTTTTGTGGCGGGCGAGCCGCTGATTAACCT
This sequence comes from Candidatus Poribacteria bacterium, assembly GCA_027296925.1. GTDB lineage: Bacteria > Poribacteria > WGA-4E > WGA-4E > PCPOR2b > JAPUIP01. Next base: position 18,262 of record JAPUIP010000675.1, read on the forward strand.
GGTGGATAAAACAAGAGGGTACTAAAATACATCCTGTATCATACCCGACCTACGTTAATTCAGAACAATTCTAGAAAAACCAATGATCAGGAGGATCTTATGGACCTTGCATTAACAGGAAAGGTCGCCGTCATCACCGGCGGCAGTGAAGGTATTGGTAAGGGAATCGCCCTGCGGCTATCCGAAGAAGGGGTAAAGGTCGCCATCTGTGCGCGACGCGATGACGTATTGCAGCAGGCGGCACAGGAAATTCGTGACAAGACCGGCAACGATGTGCTTGCCGTCTCCGCTGATGTGACGAAAGCGGAAACGCTCGAAAACTTCATCAACCAAACCGCTGAACGCTTCGGCCGGATCGATATTCTGATCAACAACGCGGGACGTTCCGCGGGTGGGAATTTTGAATCGCTAACGGATGAGGCGTGGTATGAAGACCTCGACCTCAAGCTGATGGGAGCGGTGCGCTGTTCGCGGTTAGCAATCCCACACATGCGCGCCGGCGGCGGTGGCCGTATCATCAATATCACCCACCCGGGTGGCAAACAGCCGGGCGCAGGCTCCTGTCCAACCTCCGTCAGCCGAGCGGCGGGAATCGCTATGACCAAAGCCCTTTCCAAAGAACTACTCCCCGACAAGATTCTTGTCAACACGGTTTGCCTGACCTCAATCAAGAGCGCGCAAGGTGAACGTGCCTGGAAAGCGGAAGGTTCTCCCGGCACGCTTGAGGAGTATTGGGAGGCGCGTGGAGGCGAGCACCCACTTGGGCGTTTGGGTGAACCCACCGAAGTCGGAGATCTCGTTGCATTCCTCGTTTCGGATCGCGCGTCGTACATTACGGGGACTGCGATCAACATCGATGGGGGATTGTCGGCGGTTGTCTAAACCTGAAATGCAGTTTTGAAATTACAGCAATAGAAAAGGGATGGTTCAAAATGGGCCATCCCAATTTTTTTTGACACAACATCTTCCACATCATTGCTGTTCACTTATCAACGACATATTTCAACATAATCCCGAGATCTCCAACAATCAAGCCGTTCCCGGCGTCTGTCATATAAATCGAATTCAGATTGTAGTGGGTTCCGCTCCTTTGCGGACGCCAGTTCTCTCCACCATCGACAGTGCGAAGCACCGTGCCTCCGCTACCCACAACCCACCCTTCGTTCGAGTTGAGGAAGAACACGTCATTCAGGGAACTGTCTACATAACTTTTTTGAAGTATCCATGTTTTCCCTCCATCAGTGGTCTGGGCGATAAGACCTGCAATCCCAACGAGCCAGCCGTTGTCGCGGTCTGTAAAGTATACATCTAACAGCCATATCTCGCCCAGATGCGCTTGCGTTTCCCACGTATTTCCACCATCCTTTGTATGCAGGACGATTCCGCCGTCGCCGGCGATCCAGCCGGTTTGGGCATCGATAAAGTGGAGCCCGAAAAGGTCCCTATTCACGCCGCTCTGTTGGCGTTTCCACGTTTTGCCACCATCGGTGGTGTGCAGAATCTCCCCGCTGTTGCCGATGACCCACCCCCGCTGTTCATCGATAAAGAAGATACCGAGTAGGTCCTTCTTCGTATCTGATCTTTGCTGTGACCATGTTCTGCCGCCGTTAATGGTATGAACAATTGTTCCCCATTCCGCAACCGCCCAGCCGACCCTGTCGTTGATGAAATATGTTGAACCGAAACACTCCATCGTTCCGCTGTCCTGCGACTGCCAGTGTCGTCCGCCATCGCTCGTATTGAGAATCGCCCCGCGATCGCCAACCGCATATCCAACCTGATCGTTAATAAAATGGAGGTCCGAAAGTAAATAGCTCGGCGTCGATTGGAGCGCCCATCTCCGCCCGCCGTCTGTTGTATGCCAGATTGCCCCAAACTCACCGACCGCCCAGCCCTGCCGATCATCGACAAAGTGAACCCCGAGTAGGACGGGATCACCGCCAGGGAGTCGCGTCGGCCCCCCACGTTGATGCTGCCACGTCTTCCCACCATCTCGGGTGTGCAAGATGGCGCCCATGTCGCCAACGATCCAGCCGGTTCTGACATCGGTGAAATGGAGATCGGACAGGAGGAAGGTGTGCAACGGTTCATCTCCGGTCTTGACCTGTTGCCCATAGATCCGTTCGTGTCGCCTGTTTGAGCCCTGAGTCACATATTTCCAGGTTTTTCCGCCGTTGCTTGTCGTAAGGATGGTGCGTCTATTGCCCACGATCCATCCATGTTTCTCATCCACAAGATAGACATCGGACAACTCGTAGCGGATGTTCGTCTTCTGACGTTCCCAAGTCTCCCCGCTGTCGCTCGTGTGATAAGCGTTGCCCTCATAGCTGACCGCCCAACCTTTCTGGGAATTGAGGAAATAGACGCCTCGCAGTGAATTCTTGCCGAGCCCTTCGGCGCGATTGACCCACGTTTTCCCACCATCGTGCGTGTGCAACGCGGTGCCGTAATCGCCAACCACCCATCCCTCTTGCGCGGATACAAAGTGGAGATCGAACAGGTCATCGGGCGTATCAGTGATTTGTCGTTCCCATGTCTCCCCGCCGTTTTCCGTGTGCAAAATCACGCCATTGTCGCCGGCAATCCAGCCCATCTGCCGGTCAACAAACTGAACGCCCCGCAGCGGGTAATGCGTGCCACTCTTTTGGGGATGCCATGTTGCGCCGCCATCGGTTGTGTGGGCAATCACGCTGTCGAACTCCTCTCCTAATGAACTTCCCTCATTATTTCCGACCGCCCAGCCTGTTTTCTCATCGATGAAGAATACATCATAAAACCGCGTTTCCCAGTCCGCACGCCGAACAACTTCCCAATGGCCGAACTTCGGCTTCTGCTCTGTTGTGCATCCAACCACTACACCAATGAGCAGAAACATGAGGTGGATTGCGCACTGCAGATTGCGGAAAAAACTCGTCGATTCGTTGATCTGCTGCTTCATTTTCACCTGAACACATCCTTTGCAAAGTATTCTACGCTTTTACACTCCTGCGACGCCATACACGTATCATAGGTTTACTGGTGGCGAGTGGTTTTCGATCTCATGAAATGGCATCTATTCCGCTGCTGTCGCCTACGATGTTTGCCGGGAGTGCCTTGAAACTCACTACGGATTTTTTTGAGGTTGAAATCGGAGATTTCATCTGTTACACTGAATGAAGGATTTATCATTGACTCTCCGGTGCCGTTGTTCCATGAATGATGAGATTTTCAGACAGATACCTATCTACATATTTGCAGGAAAGAAGGCAGAGGCGCAGACAAAAGCTTAAACGCCAAAGGCAGATGGCGGTTGGTATCTCCACCGACACTGTACTTTTGAAATCCGTTCGGCTAAATGCCGAACAGCAAGGCGCGATTTCTGCGGTTCAGGCGAGATCTCACCCGGAACAGGGATTCCAGATCGTTACGCCAAAACGCCTTTCACTGTTGATTTCCCTTGGACTCCATTTGATCATGGGGTTAATTGCAACGCTATATATCGTTCAACTCACAAGCGTTGATGATGATGCGGTGATTGTCAATCTCCTCGATTCGAAAAAGCTTCGAGATCCGAAACGCCGGATTTCATCCCGAAAGGTCAAGCGGGTTAAGCGACCGCAATCCTCGCAGGTGCAACCGCCGCGATTGCAAAAACCGATCACAACCGCCGTTAAAATTCCAACTGGAGATGCCAGGTATACGCTTCCCGCAAGTGACACCTCTGTTCCTATTCTTTCTACTCTTTCTGAGGATGGGGCGGGGATTGACGCAGCAAGGCTTGAAAGAAGGTTGCTTACAGGCGGACGTCGCGCCGAGATTCCTTCTGCCATTCCTAAGATCCAGCCATACCGATCTACATCAATCATTGACAAAATTGAGTCGGCGCCTTTGCCTCAGGAAGATTTCAAGCCAGAGCCGATTGAGCCTTTAACTGTGGAACTGAGCGATGTGACGCAGCCGCCTCGTTTCCTCCATAAGGTTGCACCCAAATACCCCGATCTCGCCCGTCGTGCCCAGAAAGAGGGCGTTGTATGGCTCGAAGCCTCAATTGGTGTTGATGGTCTCGTCAAAGATACGAAAGTGATTCAGGGAGTCGGATTCGGCTGTGATGAGGCCGCAATTCGAGCGTTGAAGGCTTCACGTTTTTCCCCAGCCAAGCAGGGAGAGCAGGCGGTGATTGTGCGGATACAGATTCCGTATCGTTTCAAATTGGAGGATTAGGGGCAGACTTGCATTTGCCGATAAGGAGGAAGGGATGCCAAACGCAATACAAGATCAACCCCAACGGGTAATTCAAAATCGATTATCTGCGATCCAGCGTCGCATGCAAATCAATTGCTTTTTCCAGAATTTGGCGCGTTACAGTTTCTGGGGGCTCTGCATCGGTGCGATAGTCCTCATCGCTAACCGATTTTTTCCCTTCCCGATGCCGATCGGTTTTGCATTTTCCCTGCCGCTTGTGATTGCAATTGCTATAGCGGCGAGCTTGAGCTTGTTTCGAAAAACTGACCTCCTTGCCATCGCACGTCTCGTGGACCAGCGCTTGCATCTGAAGGAACGCTTGAGCACCGCTCTTGAAGCAATTTACCGAGAATTATCGAGCGATTTCGCCATTTTGCAGATTCGCGATGCCGCAAAAGTCGCCGAAAAAATCACCCCGTCCACTGCCATCTCTTACACTCGGCCATCGATGCTAAAATGGCTTCCCATCCCCGTTTTGCTGGTTGGGCTTTCGTTTTTTGCCCCGCGTATGTATGAGGTTCCCCCGCCGCCAACAGCGGCTGAACGCGCAGCCATTAATGATGCCGCAGCAAGGCTTGAAGGAGACCTCCGCAATATCGACGATGCTAAACTTACTGAGCAGATTCAGGATACCGTTAAAGCGCTACGAGACAAACGTATTGATGTGCAAGCGGCACAGAGTCGGCTTCGTGATCTACGCGACGAAATTCGTGCGAAAGAAAGCCAGATCGCCGGTGACGACGTGGATCGAGCCGTCGAAGCCATTTCTAAAATGGGTGAAACCTCCAAATTTCTCATTGGCACGGATGCCGGGGAGATCGCCTCGGAGCTCGAGAAAATCGCTGATCAGATGGATGGACTCACCGCAGCACAGCAGGCAGAATTGGATGCTTTGCTCCGTAAGCTTGCCGAACAGCTTGCCGGCAATCCGGCGGCTAAGAGCCTTACAAACCAACTGAAGGGAATCGAGACGCAAGCACTGAGTCCTGAAATGCTGAAGAAAATCGTGGATTCACTCCGAACCGTCAATCAGCAAAAGAAAGAGATTGCCCAGTTGGAACAGATTTTGGAGGAAATTCAAGCGAGTCGAAAGAACATCGGCTTAGCTGGGCTCGAAATGCCCCGTAAGACGGGAGGGGTGGCAAGTCGTGACGGCGGGCCAGGTGAAGAATCTGAGACGGGAGAAGCACAAGGAACGCAGGTTGGAGATGAAACTTCTGAGAATTTTGACACGCAAACCGAAGATCTGCGGTTGACGGGCGTGGCATCTGATTCGTCAGAGTTTTCCTCAGTCGCTACACAAGATAACCCAAGTGGTGAAAACGAACCCACTTATCTGCAATATCGAGAAGTTTACCTCAGCGCAAAACAGGCTTATACGGAAGCCATCGAAAGGGATCAGATTCCCGTGCGGTATCAGCAGCAGGTGAAGGCGTATTTGGAGGCAATCGCCAACCCTACACCATGAAATTCAGTCGGACGGATTTCTGAAGCTGAAAGGGTTGAATGCAAAAAGCCGGGAACGCAAAAGGTGCGTTCCCGGCTTTTTGACTAAATCGGACGACAGTAGCGTCAGCATCGCCAAAGTCATGCTCGGAGCTTTCGATAAAGATAGATGACTGCAAACCCAATCGCACCGAGCAAGAGAAGTGTCATGGCAAGCTGAAATGCCCAGGCGAAAACTGGAACGACAATCTTCAGCGCGAGCAACACCAGCCCGAGTATCAGTGCTAAGATGACCAGACTTCGAAGTAGTCTCAATTAGGTTGACTCCTATGAATTCAGTATTCACAAATTCTCAGCCCTAATCTTTTAATCGGGCTTTGAGCTTGGCGAGTTCTTCCTCGAGTTCGTCGTTGCGATTCAGTTCGTCGAACTCCTGATCCAAACCGAGTTGACGCATTTCGCTCAGCGCTGCGGCATTCGCCTCGGCATCAAGGACACGGTCTTCAATACGATTAAAAGCACTTACTGCGCTAGAATCAGAAATTCCTGACACTGTTTGATGAATTGCTCGTTCCGCCTCTGCCCTCTTTTGACGAGCAATGAGCAAGGCACGCTTGTTTCTGGCTTCTTCGATCTTTGCCTCTAAAGTTGACAGCCCATCTTTGAGTACAGAGACACTCTCTTTCTGAGCCTCGAACTGTTCGCGGAATCTTTCCGCCAGATCAGCAAAGGACCGCTTCCGGCGAAGAGCTTCCTTTGCGCGCACATCGTCGCCATTCTGGATAAACACGATGGCACGCTTTTCCCACTTCTCAGCACTTTCCAAGTTTTCCCGGGACTGCGCTTCAAATTTATTCTGGTCTCGAATCGCCGCAGCAACCTGAATTTTTGCCTCCTTGAGTTCGTGCTGCATGTCCTCCAAGAGTTGATTCAGGATTCTCTCCGGATCCTCAACCCGATCGAGCAAGTCGTTGATATTCGATTTGAGGATTCGTCTGATTTTCTCAAAGATCGGCATTGGTGATCACTCCCTTATAATTTCCAGCGGTTTATACAGTATACCTTCCGAGGGTCTCCTCATCGAGATCCTCTAACCCGCCTTTAGAGGGCTGTTTTTCTGCATTCTTTAGCTCGGTTTCAGGAAACCCAGTTTCTTGAATTATCTGCTCTGCGACATAAATCGGTGCCTCAAATCTCAATGCAAGGGCAATTGCGTCGCTGGAGCGGGCATCAATCTCTAGCGTTTTGCCATTCGCTTGTAAATTGATTTGTCCAAGATAGGTTGAATCGGTCAGGGAATGCACAAAGACTGTCTCAACTGTGGCACCAAGATTTTCGATGATATTTTTCATCAGATCATGCGTCATTGGACGCGGTGGCGGCGGTTCGCCCTTGAGTTTCCACTGAATCGCGGTAGCCTCTCCAGGTCCAATCCATATTGGTACAATATATTTCGGATCACCAGCTTTCTCTTTCAAAAAGAGAATCGGTGTGCCAGTACTGGCATCAACAGAGATAAACGCCACGTCAACCTCGATCATGTTCTGTTCTCTGGTCTGATGGCGGTCATCGGCTTCAGCGGCCTTTTTGATCTTCTTTGGATCTTTCATCTGAGGACTCCTTATTGACTCACTTGGGATTTGAGTGTCAATTGGGTTCGCCGATGACACGATGAATGCTACAAGAATGTTGCCAATCATCTTGCTATCGACAAACCCAAATTGCTTCGGAAGTTTCCGTTAATAAATAACAAGCACCGACGTGCCACGGCTCCTGGACTTTACTAGGCCCATCTATGATGCCTCGGTGCCAGTGGTTTCCGGGGACTTCGTTTCGGCAGTCAGATCTAAGCCATGAACGAGGTCACTCACAGTCTTGACGAGTTTCTGCGGCTCGACATCCGCAAAATTCAGAATCTCTTTCAACACTGGTACGGCTGCACCGGCACCCAGGATCGAGCGAAGGATCTTGCCGACTCCGCCGCCTGACGCGCCATTCCCCCCACCATTTCCACCGAGGTCAAGGACCCGTATACTTTCGATGCGTTCCGCAGGCTTCATCAATTGACCTGTGACTTCGGGGAGTGCCTGAATGAGTGACAATATCGCTTCATTGGTCAGGACTTTCTGATCGGCTGAGTTCTTCGCTTCGATCAGCGCCTCTTCACCCTCGGCCTTCGCTAGGCTTTATAAGTCACAATCAGGATGACCACCATCGCAGCAATTGCGCCGATGATCATTCCGAAAAGGTTTGTACTGGCACCCATTTCACATCTCCTTCGTAAAAAGGATACGCGGATTAATAACCAATGGTACAATAGACTTGCCAACACAGGGTTTAATGGATTGGCATCCCTCCTTATTTCGGCCAGTTCTGGACAAAACGTGACTGACAGTCAGCCTCATGCATCGAAGGAACTATCCGCTTTTGTCACATCAAAGATTCGTGTCGTCGGATCGTAATCGATAAGGATCACCGTGTCCCCTTTTAAGGGAATCTCCTCGCCCTCACGGATACGGCAACTGACGGTCAACTCGGGTCCATCGGGAACCTGGACACGCGCTGTCCCAAAGGTTGTTGTGACCCTGCCGCTAATTACCCGACCCGTTAGCCCGATCAGATCATAATTGGTGGTGGCACGTTCACTTTCGGGAAATAGCTTTGAAATTCCCAGGGCAAGGTAACGTGTTCCAAAAATACTACATAGAAACGCGGCAGCGAAAGGGATCCAGAGTACGGCTCGCGGGGAGTTAGGATCGATATTCAAAAAGTCATTAACAATCAAGCCCGAAATTCCCCAGATTGAAAAGAGAGCCATCAGGATAATCGTAAATGGAACTTTGCCAACGTTCAAAATTCCTAACACGCTGGAAACAAAGCCACCTCCCCCGGAACTGCTCTCCGCATCAACCTCAGCATCCGCGTCCACATCAACGTCAGCATCAACGTCCATATCGACATCAGTGTCCACATCGACATCCCCACTCCCAAAATCTAAGCCGCCCATAACGAGTTGAAGAATGGCAAAGAGAAAAACGAAGGCAATCGGCGCTGTAAACCAAACATTGTACCAGGCAAAGATGTAATCAAAAAAACCGCCCATATCGACTTCCCTCCAGCCTAGTCAAGCCGTTGCACTTTGTACAGATGGGTTTGGGGTTCATAATCCCAAAGGACCACCCTTTCCCCCTGCTTTACACTTCCGCCCTCCACGTCAACACTGCAATATATCGTCCTGCGGAAAGGGCGGCCTTCAATCTGTGCGATGCCAAAATCGGTGTTGACTTCACGACTTGTGATCTTTGCAACGGCGCCGACGAGATCTGAACGGCGCAATTTGCGAAAAAATCAACTCAAGCGCGCGTTGAGCTTCGCGGCGGTTGATATTGTTGATTAGATACTTATCGCCATTGACTTGAATCTCAAGGTAAGCTTGCCCAAATACACGGTGTTTGAAACTTCGGTCAAGTTTGGCGGACTTGATCTGAGAAAATGGGAGATTACACCGAATGTTGATGTAGGAAGCACTGAGGCTACCCATCTGGCGCTCATCCAACACCAACACCCGGTCGGAAGTGATAATGATGAAGTCGGGACTCAGGAGTTCGGATCTCCCAAGCATGCACAATTGAACTTGCTCATTCGCAGTCAGTTGGGCTTGAACTGTTTCTTGAACTCAAGATGGCAGGCGATGAAACTCAGCCACCTTACATCACCCCGTTGAAGTTGAGCTTTCTGAATCCTCAGCCGCGACTTTTGCTTTCAACGCCGCAAGATCTGCCTCAACCGTCTCTTTACGCTCAAGCTCGTGAAATTTCTGCTCAAGGTCATCGCCTTGCGTCAACTCAGCTAACGCCTCCGCATGAGCTTCCAGATCACGGACACGCTCTATCATCCGGTCGTAGGCATCGAATGTACTTGTATCAATCACCACATCCGCCGGTGGCGATGAGCTCACAGCCGGCCGAGACGATTCCACACTTTCAGTCACAACGAATTTTGCGGTGCGATAGCGCATCGAATCTAGCTGAGTTTCCAACGTCTTCAAACTTGACTTGAGCGAATCGATTGTTTCCTGCTGTGTTGCAGTCTGCTCTCGATATTGGTCAGCTCTCTTGATATGCTCACATTTGCGGGCGAGCGCCCGGCGAGCGAGCTCTTCTTCCCCTTTTTTCAGGGCGAAAACCGCTTTTTCTTCCCACCTTTGCGCTTCCCTGCCATGTTCGTCAATCTCGCGCTCTAGCAGCTTGAGGTCGGTGATTGCACCCGCGATGAGAGATTTGACATTACGGATGTTCTGGCGCATCTCTTCGAGCATCAGGCCGCGCGTTTTGCGCGTATCTTCCGCCTTTGTGAGAAGGTCGCTCACATGCGATCTGATAATGAGCTTGGCTCGGTTTAGTGTTTGCATTGTTCTGTCTCTCCTTGTAACTTTGATCTGAATCAAATGGGTAATAGGCCCAAACGAACATGTGAAAAAGTTACAAGGATTTTGCCATTTGGGAAGGTTGAGCCAGAGGGAGCGTATGTAATGTGCAGCGGCCGGGGGGAGAAATACAAATTGTAAAAATAATGGAGGTGGCGGGAATTGAACCCGCGTCCAAGAGCATTTCAACAAAGGCTACTACATGCTTGTCACAAGTTTTAAGTTTCGCCCACAAGACTCCCTTATGCCAGATTCGCTGTGGACTATCTCAAGTGAAGTCTCGCGGCCTGTCCCTTGAGAACAAACAGACCACATAGCCCGTTTTTTGTCGCCCGACTAATCCGACGGGCCGCAAATTAGTCAGACGAGCTGCTCTTAAGCAGCTAGTGCTAATTCTTCGTAATCAGCAATTATGATTTTTCCGCCTGTTTAACGAGGCCTGCGGAGACCTCGGCATGCAACCTTTATCTCATCTACTCCTGTCGAAACCTTTTCACCCCCAAATGTAAGGACGAAAAATCTATACAGAAGATTCTTGCTTTCTCAGGTATTGACGTTTCCATTCTACAGATCAGAAAGATGCGTAGCAACCGCCTCACTATTGCTGCTACCTCAGATATGATCGAATCGCGCGTTGATCTGCCGCTTTCCTGAGATCGTCGCGCTTATCATACGCCTGTTTGCCGCGTGCGACGGCGATTTCGACTTTTACTTTGCCGTCGCTGAAGTAGGCTTTCGTTGGGACAATTGTCATGCCATCAGAGCGGGTTGTCGCTTCGATTTTCCGAATTTCCCTACGATTCAGCAGCAACTTCCGTTTTCGCTTTGGCTCATGGTTCTCGCGATTCCCGTGCTCGTACGGACCAATATGCGCATCGATCAAAAAAACTTCGCCATTCTCGACACGCGCGTAGCTATCTGTCAGATTGAGTCTGCCAGTGCGGATCGCCTTGACTTCTGTCCCTTGAAGAACAAGCCCAGCTTCGTAACGATCCAGCAGGTGATAATCATATCGCGCTTTCTTATTGATGGCAGCCGTTTTGGTCTGTGCAGCAGGCTTGGCACCTTTCATAGCGGATGAATTATAGCACAAACGCGAAAGTGACGCAAGAGCAAAAACCGGTCAATCCTAAATCGGTATTAGAGGGGTACCCGGGGAACCGACTCATTCCAAACGCCCCGTCACATGGGCCAAGCCGTCACCCACGTGAACAGGGTGAACGCGCCGCAGCATGATGACTACGCCGGCTCGCTCGGTCGTGATTTCCGCCACGACTTCACCGAAGGGATCGACAACGGTGCCCAAGCGTTGGCCGGCGTTAACTTCATCCAGCAAGGCCACATCGGCTCGGAAGTAGCCGGCGGCCGGTGTCGAAATGACGGTGTCCATATTGCCGTCCCCGATCAGGTAATGCGTCATGAGCCGTGGCTGGGGCTCACCATCGAGCATATTGAGGTGCTTCATCACGTTGAGTACACCGGTAGTAAAGCAACTCACATCGTCCAGGCGGGCATAGCCGCCGCCGCGAGCTTCAGTGTAAAGTGATGGTACACTCAGGTCTGTGGCGGCACTCAGACTCCGGCCGGGTGGCACCGGCGGTGGATGCGCCCATAACACCGGCGCACCAAACGCTTTGGCCGCGGCCTGCGAACGTTTCCCCAACTCATCATCGCTGTGAATGTAGCCAATGAGCGTCGGAATCTTGGCGGTCATCCCACCACTGTGCAGATCGATGAAAAAATCAGCCGGTTTCAGCAGCTTTTCGGTGATAAAGTAAGCGATACGTTGGGTGATTGTGCCATGAGCGTCACCCGGAAAGACACGAGCTAGATTCAACCCGTCGATGGGGCTGTTGCGAGTGGCAGCTTCATAGGCCGGCACGTTACAGACCGGCACCATCACCAAGGTACCCTGCAACCTCTCAGGCTCTATCTGCTGAAACACCCGAGGAATCGTTTCGACGCCTTCATACTCATTGCCGTGCACAGCGGCGGTGACAACCAGCGTCGGGCCAGCCGTTCTGCCGGTCACATAGAGAAAAGGCAAATGGCAAACGCCCCCATCCAGTTGAGTGGCAACCTCTAGCCAGCCCGTCTCTTTGCGCTGGCGCGGCAGTTGCCCAATGTCTAAATGACGAAAATGCATGTTCCTTTCCTCTCTAATCGAACTGTATCATCTCCACTGAAAACCACAGGGCCAAACTCCCCGTTCGATCATCATAGCCACTCATCGCTTCTCGAATGATGTACTCATGTTCAGTTTCGAGTGCGCCCGTCCCCGTACATCCATCAACCACATCGCCCGTTTCAGTAATCTTAGCTTTAGCCGCATTCCATAAAGACTCTAGGAATGGGATATACGATTGATCCAACAAGCCCAATTTAATACCTCTGGCAACCCCATAACCGATCATACAAGTGCTCGTGAGTTCTTGATAACTACCCGGCAATGTGATGATCTGGTTGTAACACCCCGATAGATTCTGGTAATGTAACAACCCACTCAGCAATTTCTCATACATCAGAAATATATCAGAATATAAAGGATAAGATTGTGGCAGATAAGTCAATGTTTCTGCAAGGCCTAAAACAGCGAATCCATTTCCTCTGCCCCAATAAAACGGCGTTTCTCTGTCATGCCAATATAATCCGGACGTCTGCTGTGTATTCATGTTCACGATGAAATGGGTCAGGATGTCCAGATAGCGCCGCTCTTCCGTCAACGCATAACTCCGCCCCATCATTGATCCGAGCATGAACATATCCTCCGTTCTCCATTTCGGATCAGCAGGCGCGGGAGGATTTGAGAAGTCTGAATCAAACCGATCTGTGAGATCTAAGAGATACTTTTTGTATCGCTGATCTTGAGTCACTCGAAACAGATCGTCCGCCCATACCGCTCCGGCAAGCGAAGCAGAACCGGGCCTGTCGCCAAAACTGGTCGAGGGATTATCAACATACGAATCGACAAGCTGATAAATATCATCAGGCACCGGCCGAGAGAGATATTCCGCCAATCGAATTCTGCCACTCACACCGACACCTTGAACGTAATTAATCGGAGAATCTAGCCGATAACCAAATTGCGATGCTAGCGCCTCACTCACCTCAACAGCGGTTCGATCCGTCCGTTTATGGATTGCCGCTACGGCGTGACTCGATGGGAAACCATCCGTGCCTCTCAAATTTTGGACTTTACGCAATAACGCAACTGTTTCTGATATAACTTGACTGCTTGCTCCCGTTATTCTGACTCCGGGTATTGCGCCAAGATTGGAAATATGCTTCCGACCTAATGCGCCGATTAAGCTATCATCGGAAACACGACTCACTGTATCGACATCATTTATGAAAGAAGGAGAAGCCTCATTCGATTCAATCTCCAATGATTCTCCAAGAGATAACTCAATCACGAAGTCAGGGGCTTGGTAGGATATCCACCTCCAGATGTATCTGCTCTCAGGGATTTCATCATCAAAAAAGTAGTTTCCAGCAGGAGGAAATCCATGCGTCAATTTCTGCTGAAGTTGAGGCGGCTTCTGATCGCCTACATATGAGTCATAGTTCAAACAAGGAATATAACTCATTGATAAGGCATTGACATCGTTGAAGTTACCAGCAATCGTTTCAATCGCATCCAGCATTAATTGAACGTCACCATCAGTACCGTGAATTCCTCCGATAATCAATATTCGAGTACAGTCGCCAGAAAAATCATAAGCGTTCCTATTAAGGATGACGGGGATCTGGTATCCCGCTTTCGTTATCCCACAATAACTCATATCTGACGAATCTAAGCTAAGCCTGATCAGGTTCAGTATTTTTGATTCCAATAATTTACTCAAAGACATACAAACTCCTCAGTCAAAGTTCGAGCGACTCCCTACTGCTTCGGCCATGCTCACATCGGGACTGACCGATCTGTCTGGGCGACCCGGTCCAATACCTGCCGTTCGCTTAATGGTGCAGGTGCAAGGTCTTCTCCACACTTTCCGCGAGTCCTTTCATGTAACCATCGCAAATATCTTGGCGAGTTTCCAGCCGGCGTCATCTTCCAAATTGACGCCGTGGTCGGGCCGCATGGGACCTTCAAAGCCGACCTCATAATACGTCTTCATGGCTTCAAACATGTCGGTTGGGCCATCATCGTGCATGACTTCCTGGAACTTGGGGACGGCTCCCTCGACATCCCTGAAGTGGGCGAAGAAGATCTTTCCCCTCTTGCCAAAGTGACGAATCGCCGTCGGTATATCCTCACCCATTCGGCAAAGCATCCTTGACAGAAATTGAGCCCAATCTTGTCAGTTGTCGGTACGAGGTTAATCAGGCGGTCGAATGCTTCGACACTTCTTAGTAGGAATAAAGCCCCAGAGCTTTCGTTCTCCCGGGTCTAACGCGGCTCGTCACTCACCGGCCCTGCCGCCGTGCGCTCCCATATCTCGGCGAACCGCTCGGAACCATCATCGTCCCAGTCGTATAAGTCAACCGGCTGA
>JAPUIP010000676.1 GCA_027296925.1 Candidatus Poribacteria bacterium
CCTCGGATGACACTTCCTGCGATAAAACCGATGGCCCAGATGACTTTGAGTATACCGTCAGACATGGGTAGGCCCTGCGTTGTACTTGTGTCAAATTGATGACTACCCTAAACAGATTCAACTTCATATCGAATGAAATGCCGGCTCGCCGCCTGGATATTTTCAAACTCTCCCTCCGCAACGGCTGCGCCCAATGCTGCGCCCATCGCCGCTTCTTCGGTGTGGCCGGCGACTTCTAAAGGGACGGAAAACGCGGCGGACAAGATCTGGCGAAGCAAGGCATTTTTTCGGATTCCGTTTCCCGAACCGATCAGACGGGAACGGGGACGGATGCCAAGTTCCAGCATTTCGTTGTAGAAAAGCCGGAACTGTTCTGCAAGCCCTTCTAACAGCGCCCGTGCCATGTGTCCGACGGTGAAGTTCTTTTCGCTCATCCCGGACCAGACGCCGCGTCGCTCCGGTTCTCGACGGGACCCGCTAAATATCGGCTCGCAGCGTAGTCCATCCGCGCCGGGCGCAACGGCCGCGGCCAATCGATTCAGGCACTCATAAATGTCCGGCATCGCCGACAGACCGAAAACCTCCTCACCAACCTGGCGAATAAAATCTCGAAGCGCGCGATAGGACCGTCCGCCACACAGGCCGGCGCCAACCAGCAAGAAACCGCTCTGCACAAACGGGCGCAAATCCAGGGCATCTGTCAGAAGCGGTTCTTCGAGGAAGGCGGAAATCTGTCCCCCTGTGCCGATATTGATGAGGACGCTCTGTCCGTAATCGGCGACGCTCCCTGCAAAGCTGGCTTGATTATCGCCACAAGCCACGGTCACCGGCAAGCCCGATGGTAAACCGGTCTGACGGGAAACCGCCTTAGTGACCTCACCCGCTTTTTCACATGAGGGCCGCACGTCGGGCAGATGCGCCAATTGCAGCCCCAATGACTCCACAAGCGCACCATCCCAACCGCTTCTGATCGGATTAAAAATGCCGGCGCTCGCTGCGTTGGTTGCATCGGTCACCGGTCGTTGTTCGCAAAGCCGACTGACGAGATAATCCGGTGCGAAGCAAGCCAGAACATTGTCGGGCAATAGGTCGTTTTGAGCGAGCCAAAACAGTGTGGACGCCATGTACCCGGTCGCCGGACGGCATCCGGTTTCGGCGAATCCATCGCCGCCCAAATTGATCATTCGAGAGAGGTAGGTCTGTCCATCAGGCAGCCTTTCATGGCAACGCTGGTCTTGCCAACCGATAAAAGGCAAGCACGGCTTTCCCATCGTATTCAGGAGAACCATCCCGTGCATCTGTCCGGTCACTCCCAGACCCGCAATTGAGGTATCCCCCGCCTCCTCGACGAGGGTGGACAGTAGGTGAAAAGCAAGCTGAATCATCCGGTCGATATCCCATTCGGAGCGACCTTTCACCCGATCTGCCGGCGAGGTGATTTCGGCTTCGTTGGCAACGCTTTTTTTGATCAGCACCTGTTTGGATTCGGTATCCAGGATTAATCCAGTAATCGAGGTTGTCCCCAAATCCAATCCGATGTACCTTGCCATGCTTTGTCTATGCTCCTTTCGTGTTTCGTCAAAGAGGCACGTCTACCAACCGGCGATAGAGTCCGCGACAACGCCAAGTGCGGGTCTCAGCCTTCAAGCGTCGTCTCACTAACAATCATCACAAGAGTTTTTGGTGGTCAAAAAAAAGGAAAGAAGCTATCATATACTCCTGTTTGCTGTAAGTCGATGGAGCATAGCACGCTTCACCTTTTTTCGTCAAGTTCTTTAATTGATGGAGGTTACTGAGATGGCAAAACTGGCATTGAATGGAGGAGAACCGGTCGTCAGACGCACTTTGGGAAAGCCTTGGCCAATCTTCGATGAAAGGGAAGAAAAAGCGCTTCTGGAGGTCTTGCATAGTGGGGCATGGAACCGCCGCGATAAAGTCGATCAGGTGGGCGAAGCGTTCGCCGCTTATCAGGATGCCACATACGGCATCCCGCTGGCAAACGGAACGGTTGCTTTACAATGCGCCCTAAAAGCCGCGGGAGTGGACGCGGGGGATGAGGTCATCGTTCCGGCGTTGACCTTTGTGGCGACAGCAACATCGGTCGTGCTGGTCAACGCGGTGCCGATCATGGTCGATATCGACCCGCTGACTTATAACATCAGCCCCGCAGCAATTGAAGCCGCGATAACGCCCCGGACACGGGCGATCATCCCTGTCCACAACGGTGGGTATCCGGCGGATATGGACGCAATTATGGAGATTGCCGATAGACGCGATCTTTGCGTGATTGAGGACTGCGCTCACGCGCACGGTTCGCAGTGGCGGGGCAAAGGATTGGGCTCCATCGGTCACCTCGGCACGTTCAGCTTTCAGATTGGGAAGACGCTCACCTGTGGCGAAGGTGGCATGGTGCTGACGAACGATGAAGCCTTAGCGGAAAACGCCGCTCGCTTCGCAAATCTCAATATGCGCATGACGAATCTTCAAGCCGCGCTGCTGTTATGTCAACTGGAGCGTTTCGATGCACAGGTCGAGACACGGGAGCGAAACACCGCTTATCTGGTTAAGGGTATGAAAGCCATCAAGGGGATTGACCCGATTCCACGAGATGCGCGCGTGACGCGGTGGTGCTTTTACTATTGGGACTTCCGATATATCCCGGACGAATTTGATGGTATCCCGAGAGATCGGTTTTTGGAGGCACTGAAGGCGGAAGGCGTGCCGTGCGGCGTTGGCGCGCATGGCCAGCCCATCTACCGGGAGGGGCCCTTTGCCGATATGGCGTTTTTCGATCAACTCGGGTGTGCGCGAAAGGGCTCGCTTTACGACCGAGAGATTGATTATGGCAAGGTGTATTGTCCCGAAGCGGAGCGGGTTTATGCGGAAGAGGTGTGCAGTTTCCCCCATGCGATGTTCTTAGGCGAACGAGACGATATGGATGCCATTCTGGCGGCGTTTCGCAAACTTCGGGAAAACACCGATGAGTTGAAGTCTAAGTGATCTCCGGGACCAATTCATCATGCGGTCTACCGGCGATGAGCCGCTCTCCGTCCGTAAACCCTTCGGGACGGTCTTTGAGGACTTCAATCAGACGCTCGCGCCACGACGAAAGGTTGTCATTAGCACCCGGCTCCCTCACGGTGTCATGCAGTTCGTTCGCATCCGCATCCAGATCGAAAAGCTGTTCGCGCCCCGTCTGGCTGTACCAGACATATTTGAGATGACCGTCAGTGAGATAGTGCACGCCATCTTCATAACGGTAGCAGCCGGAATGCTCACCGTGCAAGACCTCCCGCCAGCCATCTTCCTCGCCTCGCATCAGAGGCAGCAGGCTCCGCCCGGTAGCGGTTTCAGGAATGGGCACATTCGCTGCGGCTAACAGCGTCGGCATGACGTCTTGCAGCCCCACCGGCGCGGACGTGGCGACTTCTGCTGGATAATCCCACGTTTGGGGTGGGCGGACAAAGAAGGGCACCCGCGCGGACGCTTCATACGCGAAGGTCTTGCGGAACATGTTGTGGTCGCCTAACATCTCGCCATGGTCTGAGGTGAACAGAATCAGCGTATTGTGGAGCATCCCTCGGTCCGCCATAAAATTGACAAGTCGTCCGACCTGATCATCGATGTGGTTAATCATCCCGTAGTACGCCGCACGGCAGCAGCGCATCGCCTGCTCATCCAGACAGAGGATGGATGCGTTGATGTCCAGTCCCTTCTCTGGCCCTTCGAATGGCGGCGCCCAATCGCCAACCACCGGCATCGGCAAGTCCTGATTGATGTAACGGTCGTAGTAAAACTGTGGTGGCGTAAGCGGTGGGTGGGGGTCAATGAATGACACGTTGAGCAAAAAAGGCGCGTCTGGATCGCGCTTGCGGAGGAAGTCGATCGCCTGTGTCACACACCAGAAGGTATGGGTCTTGTGCTCCGGCAAATAGTGCGGGCGCCCGACCCATCCGTTGGACGAGACACCGTGCGCCACACCGGCGTGCGACACGCCCGCCTCCAGCGGCACCGCGCCCCCTTCCATGAGCCAGTCCGCGTAATCGTTGTTCTCGCCGCGAGTCGATTCCGCCAACTGGATGTGGTCAAAGCCGTACCGCTTCCGCATCGGGTAGAGGTGGAGTTTGCCTACCATTTCGGTCTGGTAACCCGCCTTTGAGAGTTCCCCGGCGAGTGTGTGTGCGGGGTTCCATTGAATCCCGCCTTTGAAGCCTACCATGCCATTGACCGCCGGCGCTTGTCCGCTCATCAGGACGCGCCGCGCCGGGATGCAACTGGGGCACTCCGAATAGCCTCGCCGGAAGTGTGTCCCCGAACGCGCCAGCCAGTCCAGGTTCGGGGTCTGCAATACGGGATGTCCCTCAATGCCGAGGCAATCGCCTCGCTGCTGGTCGGTCAGGATGAGAACGATATTTGGTCGTGTATCAGCCATATTTGAAACTCCTTAGTCCATTGGATAGAGGCTGCATCCCCCATCAACGAGGAGAACCGAGCCTGTCATGTAGTCGGCTGCCGAACTGCAGAGAAATAGAAACGCATTCGCCACCGACTCGAGCGGCTGCATATATCCTAGCGGAATCGCCTTCTGGGCGCGCGCCCGATAGGTGGGGTCGGTATCCCACTGGTGTTTGGCAAGACCCACGCTCACGATGCCGGGGGCGATGGCATTGGCGCGGATGCCCTTACCAGCGAGCTCGCGGGCGAAAGAGCGCATCAACTGTTTCATCGCGGCTTTGCTAGCATTGTAGGGCCCGATCTCCGGCCACGGCACATCGGCAACCCACGACGT
>JAPUIP010000677.1 GCA_027296925.1 Candidatus Poribacteria bacterium
TTATCGCGTGAATCGTATGTATATTCATGTGTATTACCAATGTTGTCAATTTCTTTGATTAATCGATCTAGTTCATCGTATTCAAAAGTCGTCGTAAAGGTTTCATCAGGCAAACCGAGATCAGACTTCTCAATCCCTTTAGCAGAAATCACGTTGTCGTTTGCGTCATAATCAAAGGAGACGATGTTTCCCTTCGCATCAATCACCTGACTCACACGATTGGCAGTATCGTAGATTGTCCGGCGATCGTGACTGTTCGCGTCGATGAGGCGGGTAATCTCGTTGATGTCGTTGTAGAAGAATTGCCCAACGGCTAATCCATCCCCGATGGGCCTTTGCGTCTCAGTGTCGAAGAATGCTGACTCCGTACGAATAAGCCTATCCATCTCATCGTAAAAATAGGCAACGTCACTCAGCCGAACGTTTGCTGTGTCGCCAGGCTCGTCCAAGACTTCGCCTTCAATACGAATCCGTATCCGATTGTTATTGGCGTCGTAAGTGGATTGGGTCACATTCCCTAACGGATCAACAGTAGTAACCGGACGATTAAAACCATCGTAAGTGGTACTCAAGATTCGTGGCCTATCCTCAACACCCTCTCGAACCGTAGCAAAGTTCCCATTCCGATCGTAATCGTATTGGGTCGTGGATTGCAGCGAATCGCCCGGTGCACGGATAATCTGAAATTCTAGATCCCGCTCGTCGTAGACCGTGCGGCGGATATTGTTCGGCTGATTCGCGTTGAAGGCTTCACCATATCGGGTCAGGGTTCGATTTCGATTCCCATCATACGCATACTCCTCGATGACTGTTCTGTTTTCATCAACCTCTTCGGTCACACGAATCGGATGATTGAGAACCTCATAATCGTAGGTGAGCGTGAAGTGCGCGTTGGGTTGCAAGACCCCCTGATCGTCTATATTTTGAATATCTACGCGAGTCAAGTTGTTATTCGCATCATAAGAAAAATCCCTCTGATACCGAACCCCAGCGCCTTTCGTCACTTCTCGGGAGCTCTCCTGGACAACCTGATTCTGTGAATTAAAGACATATTGCACGTCGTTGCCGCGAGGATCGGTGAGGCGAATGATGTTTCCGACCAGATCGTATTCGTAAGTCGTGGTTAGGGCGAAGTTGGGGACGTCAATGATTTCATTCTTTAGGTATCCCCGCTGATGTCCAGAATCGTAGTAAGTATACTCATCCCTCCGGCGGTGGTTGCTGCCGTTGTCTGCCGCAATGTACACCGCCGTCTGTCCAAATTGGTTATATTCGAACTCTTCAACGATGCGGCGAATTCGGTGCTGTGTTCGGATGCGGTTGCCGTTTTCGTCGTAAGTGTAAGTCGTGGTGTTCCCGCGTGGGTCGGTGCGCTTCGTAACATAACCCGCGCCTCCAAAGCGCGGATCATATTCGTAAAATTGTTCGAGTGCGTCTTGATCCCCGGCCGGCTGGTGGATGCCGGGCAGTTGCCGAAAAACCCTGAGATTTGAGCGTGTGCGAGGAGGCGCTTTGGGATTCAAATCCGATTCATACACATATTCATACACGTTTCCGTTCGGATAGATAATGCGTTTCTGTAGCGAATCGGTATTCCATTCATAAATTGTTTCAAAGAAATCAGAGTCCTCAGGACGCAGTTTTCCTGTGGGGCGATTACTCAATGCATTCGTCGGCTGCTTCGGGTCGGCACGACCTGTGTACTCGCGCATCCGAACCATGTGATTTTGCGAATCGTAGAAATACTCCTTGACATTACCATTACGGTCATTAACAATCGTCTTCATGACCGCGCCGCCATTCCCCGGTGGACGTTTGAAATGCACGTGTCCAATGATATTAGAAGTTGTTGTGGGGCGATTGGTAGGGAAAATCGAAACGTAGACAATATCAATGATGTCATCAGGATTGCCCCAAATCTGTCGAACGACATGGTCAAAGTTGATATTATCCGGGGCCGTCGTTGAGGCATAGATATTTGTCAGATACGGGCCCTGTCCAAAGGTCGGGTCGTTTGAATCGTTGCGGCGACCGTCGGTAATCGTCAAGAGATTATGATTGAGACGCGGGTCAGCAAAACCGGTGGAGTAAGTATAGGTCGTTGTTTTGCCGTTGGGAAAATCGTTGCCATTCGGTGTGCCTGTAACCGCCGGGGTTGTCACCGACTTGAGGTCGCCGAGATTTCCGCCAGATTCCGTGCCGTCATAGTATTCATAGCGGATAACCCGTCCAGCGAAATCTGTTATCTCTAAAATAAACCCATTCGCGTTATAGGAGACGAGGATATCCCGGTCGAGTGAGTCGGTGATGCGTTGAAGGCGCCCATTGGCATCGTATCCGAACTGCAAGGTGTTGCTGTTGCGATCAATGATGCTGACGATTTTTCCAGCCGGCGGCGTACTATCCAACGGATGAAAAACCCACATGCCGGTATCTTCAAACGTCAGCGTGTAAGAACCATCGGGATTCTTGACGAGATTGCGGAAGAATCCATCACGAGAATAGCTACCATCCGGCTGAAGCCGATAGCGGTCGACACGCGAATTCCCATTGCGAAGCACAATATCGTCATCGCTTGATTCAATCCAGACATTGTAAGAATAATCCCACCCATTTCCCTGCGCTGTGTTCGGACCGATCTTCGAACGATATTTCCGAATCCAAGTGAAATCGGTGCCTCGTCCCGGGATTCGCAAATCCTCAATCGATTGGTAAAATTCTCCGGAGTAGAGATAAATGGGATCGGTGGCATCCCCTGGCTGTCCGTTGGGTGGTTCCCTCCCATCATCTGACCCACCACCGGTGCCATACGGTCCGCCACCTCCTGTTGAATTGGGGTTTTGGGCATGCCACCCTGGAGCAATGATCCCGACGCCTTCGTCAGTACAGACCTGTGTACCATCTTCGGTGACCGTCATCGAGCCAACCACCTCAAACCGACCGGTATCGTGGTTGAAACTGAACAGCGCACTTTTCTCACCGGGTTCAAGGTTTTGGTAGTTCGGAAAACAGACGGGCACAGGCACATCAAAATTGGTGGCACCGTCCGTCTGAATGGTAACAACATCTCGAAGTTCGAGCCCTTCCGGTAGTGGACCGGGAAGACGGTCTGCGGCAACGGGGGCAATGCCGATCAGCCCCCCACGTGTACCGTCATCGGCGTACAAGGAATCGGGAGGAATCCTCACCTCCAGATTCGCAAAGTCGGGGTTTTCAGCGATAAATTCCTCGTCGAACGTCAGCACCGTTTCTTCTGTCATCGAAGTGGGTTGCAAGGTGTCGGCTTGAATCAGCGGCAGGTGGATGTTGCCAATGTTGATCTCCTCGCCGGGAATTGCTTCCCACGCCTTGCCGACCAACGGATAGTACGGTCCGGACGGAAAACGGGTCGGCACCTTCTGACCGTCAATTGTCGCTTCGATGACGGTTCGACCATCAATGTGGACAAAGAACCGACCGACGGGTGCGAGTTCAAGTCGGAAGTTGCCCATATCGTCGGTCACCGCTCTGAGTTCGTCCTCCATACCATCGACAGTAATTGTCACGCCCTCAAGCGGAACATTCATCCCCTCATCGTTCAATTGGGAAGCAAACACACGTCCACAGATCGACGTCCCCTCCAGAATGGTGAGGCTCAAGGTCTCGAAGTCAATCGTCCGCACGCCGCCGGGTTGATCGTCGTCACTCACATCAATGGGGTTGCCATCACGGTCGCGGAGGTTGTCGCCGATGAGTGTGACGCGGACACGGGCACTCGACGGAAGGGGCGGCTCATAGAACATTGTGACGGTACGACGGTCAGGCGAGATGTGATGCCGAGCGGCAAGGGGTTGCCCACCGAATTCGGCGAATAAAACGCCCGCGTCCACCACCGCCGAGTCCGCCAGCGGGCGAGAAAAGCGAAGGATGGTTTCACGAGTCACCGCCACATCGCCCTCCCCATTCGCGGGTGAGGTCTCAACAATACGGGTGAGCACCCGTTCCGATTGAAACTCGACCACAAGAACGTCCGGGGCGAACAGAACCTGCCGGTCATGGCGAATGGTGAACGTATCAATACTCTGAATGGTGCTACCGGCGGGAACGCTGCCGAAGGTCAGTAGTCCCTCCACCACGACCGTATCTGAGGACGTGCTCGTTACGATCGCCGTGACGTTCTGAGCATCAGCGCCGGCGTTGGTGACCGTCGCACGATAGGTATAATTAAACGTGGTCCGGCCAACCCGTTCCCCCATGACCAGGTGGTAATTTGCAATGGTCAGTTCTTGGGCGTCAGTCAAGCCGCAAAGCCATAAGAGAAGACTTGTCGAAAGCAGCACAAGACAAAATAAACCTTTCATGGGGAATGCCTCCTCACAAAGACAATTATAAATTCTCAATTCTAAATGATAAATGAGGCGAGGAAGTTCCGGTCACTTTGTGACTGAAAATCCTCGATGCCTTGCATCGGGACTACGAGATTCATCTGGGCGGGGAATCGCCCAATTTATTATTGGTCATTCATTCACGAGAACAGGGCTGATAGGGCCCCAGGCCAATTATCGCCATCATCATGAAGGCACACCATGCTTGCCTCTATTTGACAACCAACATCTTGCGTGTGGCTGTGAAATCTCCTGCATGAATCGTGTAGTAGTACAAGCCCGAGGATATAGATTCTCCAGATTGGTTTCGACCATCCCAATAGGCAGCAGCCGCTCGCTCGGTGTACCTTCCCGCTGACCTGAATCCTGGCGCCAAGGAGCGAATCAGATGGCCTTGCGCATTGTAAATGTGGATGGTCACGACAGCATTTGTCGATAACTGATAAGGAATCCAGGTTTCGGGATTAAACGGATTCGGGAAATTTTGGAAGAGTGTGTTCTGCCGGATCGTAATAGGCGAGGGGGGCCGAATCTCTACGTGGTGCGGTACATTGACGAGAATTGCTCTGCCGGCGGAATCTGCGAACGACACATTTTCGAGGCGAATCGACTGCATGGCTGTATTGGCATCTTCGCCGGTTTGGAAGGTTGCTTGGGCGAGGACGGTAGATACTCCATCCGTCAAAGCTCGACCGGCGCCGGTATGCAGTGCAACGGATGCGAGTTGCAATCTGCTATTCGTCATCTTGGGAGGCAGCCAATAGCTCTGATGTCCTTGGGCAGCAAAGAAATCCCCCTCTACTACTTTGACAAGGGATAGCTGTTTTGGATCGAAAGACAGGGCCAGTTGAAAACCTGCCAACATCGTTGATGGATGCGCGTGAATCTGGATGGTCACATGCTTCTCATCGGTGCTTTGCGCAACCATTTTCATCGCAATGGCTGGACCTGTCAGAGATGAAGCGCCCGGGGCAGCCGTCGGTGAATCATAGGTTTCGCCGAAGTGAATCGCAACCTGCACAAGATCGAACACGTCCACCGTTCCATTGCTGTCCACATCGGCTGCTGGATTATCTGGCGGCGTCTTGCCGAATTCCCCGGCGACGAGCACCAGATCAAAGATATCCACCTGCTGATCGCCATTCACGTCCCAGGGTTGGGTCTGCCCACTGACCGTTTGACCGGATTCTAAGATGTTGAAGGGCTGCTCTTGATAGACCTCAAAAGATTGAGGTCCTGGCGCCCCCTCTCCGAGCCAGACAAATGTGACCGTAAACGCATCTGTCAAAGACGCGCCTTCGACCTTAGAAGTAACGGATAGGGCATCGTAGGCACCCGCATCGGGGATGGCACTGTCGGGTTGCCATACGGTGATGTCCCAGTCTTCATTGACGGGCGGTGGGGTCTCCTCAATGTTTCCGTAAGACGTCTGTTCAAAGAGGATCGTGAAGCCATGTCCCGTATTGAAGATACGGTCACTCACACGATACGTGTACTGCCAGAGGTCTTCACCTTCGGTTGTGTCAGTCAAATCTGCAACTTCATACTCAATCGTGACTGCTTGGGTTGTCATGGGAAGCGCCCCAGACACCAACAATAGATTCGCAAGGACGAATGCGCGCCAAACGCTTTTCATTGGGAATCTCCTGATCCAAACGCGAGTTGAAACGAAGCAGCAAGCCATCGCAAGGCAACAGTAAGGACAACCGGTAATTCGAAAACAGATGGGAGCCGATTGAGCGCACAGCCCACATCGGCATGATTTCCGGCGCAGCAGATAGCCATAGAGATTGCGGCTTTCTCAGCAGTGACACTAATATTGTAGCAAGATTTCTGATGGCGATCGATCGGGCCTAGGCCTGATTTTGCGATCGGGTTGGGGCCCATCTTGCTTAGTATAACATAGGTTCTTAATATAACATAGGGGTATTTCACGGTTCCCTACATCCGGCGAGAGAAGTGATGAACCGCGTTTTTTAAGGACGGTGAATACGGCTTCAAATCCTGATAGTTTCTGGTTTTCGATGGGTTGTGAACGTGGAAGTTAGGGAGGGATGGTTATTTATTTCTGTGGTCTTTGGGCATACTTTTGGATGCCGCTACGGAAGCCCCAAACCGCCGGCGGGCTCTCAACTGTTCCGTTATCGCGATGACCCGCAGTGTCTTCACGCTTCCATTCGGCAACCTGAATTTTGTCCAACGCTCGCGAAGCAGCGTTCCGAACGTACGTGCTGGAATCTGCAAGTATATCCGTTAAAGGCAAAACAGCCCGTGTATCGCCGAGATTGCCCAAAGCGATGGCCGCGGATCGCCG
>JAPUIP010000678.1 GCA_027296925.1 Candidatus Poribacteria bacterium
TCTGGTTCAATGCCTATCAAAAACCGTAAACAGGGTCTGACCCCAATGCCCCCAATGAAACAGGGTCTGACCCCAATGAGACCCCAATGGCCCCCAGACGGCTTCTGGAGGACGTAAACGCGGACTGGGACCGCGTGGCCATGACAACCCACGGTCGCGGCAACCACGCCGTGCGCACGCGCCGCTGGCGATACATCAGCTACGCGGACGGCTCCGAGGAGCTTTACGATCACGCCGCGGATCCCATGGAATGGAAGAACGTGGCTGGTGACTCGCAATATTCCTCGGTCAAGACTCGTTTGGCGAAGTCCATGCCTACGGAAGCGGAGAGCGCGCCGGAAGCCCCCTACGACGCTCGGCTGCGACGCGCGCGTGCCACGGCAGCTTCGCGGACCGGGCAGAAGTAGTCGTCACTGTCATTTTGCCTATTTCGGACATAGAAGCCTGAAGCACAAGCGAAGGAAGACGTTTCGATGCGGCACGCTCCTTCACGTGCCCGTTTTGAAGTTGCACTAGCAATGCAAGGCACGCCGCAAGCTAGGGAATCTTCGGGAAAAACGCGTGTCTCTGCCGTCCCTCGCTTGCGCGTCGGGCTTATGTTTCCGGAGAATACGATGCTAGTCCAACTTTAGAACTTGCGAGTCGGGCTAGTGAATAATCGGGAAAACAAAGGCGAACGACTGGACTCCAGCAACACGATCATGGCGAATCGGCGAACCAAGGGGCCGCTGCTAACTCCTGGGAGCCTTCAGCATCGATCTCAACTCGTTTGCCATGGCCTTTGCCTGACCGAAGAGCTCCTCCTTCTTGCCCACCAAATCCGACAGACTCGGCCCGGGGTTCGGTTCGTGAAGTTGAATATGGAAGCGTAGCGAGTTGCCGGTGCCAGAGGGCCTGACCGTGATGTGACTGAATTTGCTGCTCAAGTAGAAGCGAATTCCTTCATCCGGAAAGTGAAAGTCGTACGTTCGCTGGTAGATGGCATCGTATTTACCAGTCCGGTAGATCACCGCATCCGTTACACGTTGGTTGGCAATGGTCATATCGCCTGCCAAGGCAAATTGAAAATAACCAAGGGCCCGACGAAGAATGTCCTTCTTTTTCCGGTCGCCCTGGATGCCGGGATACTCGCCATCCATTGGGTCCGGCTCGTAATGATTAACGAACAGACCCACGTCCGGATCGAGATGGATGTGCTGGTCTATCAGTTCAAAAATGGTGGTTCCCTGCTGTTTGGCCCAGGCGGCGATCTCCGCAACCAGCAGGGCCGCCAAGGTTCCATCCTTATCACGCACGTGGCCGCCCTCGCCCAATGACCGCTCATCCGGAGGCGGACCTCCCAGAATGGAGAATCCATTGCTCTGTTCCATCGCGGCCACGTTTATTGACCGCTGGCCGATGTTGATATCATGGTAGTCGCACACGAAGGGATGACACAACTCGCCAAGAGACGGATGGCGACCTTCAGTTAATTCCATGATCGGTTGTTGCTCCCAAACGTCCCGCACCGCCGCGGCCAGGGCGGCGAAGCCAACCCACGTCTTGATCACGCCCAATCCATGCTTTCGCGCGAGCAGCGCAATGCTGTCCGACGTCGTGTGCGAGAGCACGATGAATTTCTTCTCGGCATCGCGTACCCTGCCGAATTGTTCAATTTCGCGTTGAAACCGATACCAGAGGACCAATGCCCACATGCTGTCCGCGGAAAGCAACGTCCAGTCCTGACCGTCATACAGAGCGCGCTGATTCTGCGGAACTTTGGCGACCACGCCACACCGATCTGCGTCCGGGTCGGTGCCGATTAAGATATCGACGTCATCAAAGCTCCCCAGGTCACCTTGCTTTTTGAAGGCATTCACGGCCGTGCGAGCCGCTCGTTCGTCCCCCGGGTCGGGTTGCTGCTCTTTGCCAGGCCTCCACTCAAAGGACGGAAACAGTCCGTCTAGATCATTCAGACCACCCTCGGTGATGATTCGCAGATCGGTGAACCCGACTTTCCGCAACAGTCGAGGCACCGCCCGGCGGCCGGCGCCATGAAATGCGCAGTACGCGATACACAGCGGGTTGTTACTTTCCTTTTGCTGCTGGGCGAGATCGGGAGTCAGGAGAAAAGCTTTGACCTGATCGCTGTGCGCTTTGTGAATGTTGATGATTGTGTCTTCGCGACCCAGATAGTCGAATCCTTCCACGGGCTCATGCCCACCCAGAAAAACCAGCTTATTCGCAGGGGCTTGGTCAAACGGCATCAAGCTGATCTCGCTGGTGGTCGCGTGGGCAATGTACTTGTTGTACATTTCGTCCCGTTGCTCGGGATCAAACTGGGATCCGTTGCAGCAGGAAAGCTTGTAGCCGTTGTAGCGATAGTCATTATGGCTGGCGGATATCAAAATCCCCATGTCGCCCTTGATCTCCGCGTAGGGAATCGCGAAAGTCATCTCGGGATACGGACACGGCTCATCGAAGAAATAGACGGTGTAGCCAGCAGCCAAGAACAGCTGCGCAACAATCTTTGCGAAGTCGTGTCCGCGCACACGGCTGTCATAACCGATAACAACTTTCTCTAACGGAGGCCGCTGTTTCTTTCCGAATCGAGCCACGCCGGCTGACGTAATCAACAAGACGATGTCGTTAATCGTGTTCGGCCCCTTGAGGATGGGCGCATCGGTTCCATCCTCCGACAGCCGGAGAACGGATTGCCGATCGAAAGCCATCATCCCGCGAATTCCACCCGTGCCAAAGCGGATACTCTGGCGGAAGGCATTGACGATGTCTTCCCACCGTTTCTCGGAAATCGCAGTGCGCAGTCCCTCTTTGAGGTGCGGGGAGATGGCTAGAATGGAGTCGTCGTTCCACCATTCTTGCAGTGAGGGAAAAACTCGGGCAACCGCTTGTTCGTATGACTGCTGGTCGATCTGGCCATTTTCCCTGGCACTTTCCAGAAACGCACCGATTCCCTGCTTCGCCGATTCCAAAAGTGCGTCTGCAATTTGTTCCGGCATTCCAATGACTCCCTGTTCGTCTCCGTCCAGTACCGTAGAGTTTGCATTCTCTACATCTGACCCATGGAGTCAAGCATGGCGGGGACTAGAAGGACGGCCGAGAAGGCTCCCGACTCCAACGCGAGAATCGGTAATGACACGTACGCCTGATCGGCGTCTCCTCAGCCATGAGACGGCGTAAGCAGCGAAACCACATGACCGATCTGGTCGATCGATAGGAGCCCATCCAGACGCTCGCCGACTTGCGGGGACGGTCGACCGCGCTGCAGCGCATCGAACATGGTTCGGATCATCTC
>JAPUIP010000679.1 GCA_027296925.1 Candidatus Poribacteria bacterium
TCTCATTGACGGAGACAGTCGAGCGAACTGGATCAGTGGGGTATACAACGCGCCGAAAGCAAATCTGAGGCTCAACAGTATCGGCGGTAACATCACGATTACCAATGCGAACCGCAGGGAACGGGGCAAACGAAAGACGAAAAGCACGACCGTGAGCGGGTGACATGCGGATGGGAACTTCGGACTGAATTTTTCTCGCTTGACATGATGTGCCTGTTGCGTGATAATTGTAGGCGGTTGCTGACCACTGACGATGAGGAAAACCCGCTGAGATATAGGAAGCTTGCTACGTCAAGAGCACGAAGGCTGCCCACCACACAATACGTTCAAACTAGACACCAACAAACTCTGAAAAATCTTTGATATGAAAGACACTTCGTTGATAGAACGCTTTCCAGCTTTGCCTTATATTTTGCCGTTTGGAATATTTATGGGATTGACGGGGCTTGCCGGCTACCTGCCCGCTGGCGTGGTGTGGGTGTATCCACTCAAGACAGTTTTGGCGGGAGGCCTCTTGATTGGGTTTTGGCGGCGCTATCCAGAGATACGCGCGAGCGCCGGAGACGACCTCCCTTCGGCGGGAACGACAGGTTTGGCTTCGCTGCTGCTGGCTATTGTTGTTGGAGTTGTTGTCTTCGTGATCTGGATCTTGCCCGACCGTCTAGGTTGGGTGATACCATCCCTCACCGAGTCTACCGAATTTAATCCCTATGAACACTTCCAATCCACAGGGCAGCGGGTGGTATGGATCGGCTTTCGTTTGCTCGGCACGGCGGTCGTGGTCCCGGCGATGGAGGAACTCTTTTGGCGGTCCTTCCTGATACGCTACCTGATTGACCCCGACTTCAGGCAGATTCCCCTTGGCGCTTTCAGTTGGCTATCATTTGGCGCAACCGTGCTGCTGTTTGGCGCAGAACATCATCGCTGGCTCGTGGGCATCATTGCGGGGGTGATCTACAGCCTGCTGCTCTACCGCACGAAGAGCATCATCGCTTGCATCGTGGCGCATGCGGTCACGAACCTGGTACTGGGGATTTATGTTTTGATGGCGCATCAGTGGACGTATTGGTAAAATTAGGTTCCGGATACTCAAACAGACCTTTAGCCGTTTTTTTACGGTCTTCATGTATTGGCGCTCGATTGGAAGTCACGAATTCAAAAGATACCAAACGATCAACCGGCTTGAATTTACCCTTCTGACATGCGCACCTTTTCAATCTTATTCGAGACAAGCCACGCCAAAAAATCCTCTTGTTCCTCCGTAATCTCAACCTCCGCCTTATTCTGATCATCTAACGGAGAGGTCACATAGAACACCCCTTCCTCGTATAGTTCAGAAGTACGCTCCAGCGGAAAAAAGAACTCATTTGGATTTTCGCGATTATCCCACCGCTGACTGCTAACACCCTCCGTGAAATAGTGCAGTTGACCGCGTAGCGTTTGTGAAATCTCGTAAGATTTGAGATCTGGCCTGTCTACAGCAAAAGCAAAATATTTAGCCATGTTATCCGATTCACCTTGACCTGTTGAGTTGTTGAATTATGAAGCAAGTTTGCACGGAAGCTCAACATGCTATTTCTCTCCGTGTCTTGCTGATTTTCGTCGCTATAGTGTATCACAGACAGAACGTAAAGGCAAGTTATGCCCGGCTGCCGCTGCAAGGTCTGTTGCTGACGATTCGTTGCCTTGTCACCATCATTCGCAACTTCTCAAAAAAGGATATACCTCATGCCAGTTTCCGAGATCAATCAACCTGAATTCTGGGAGAAGGTCTACCAGAGGGCAGAATCTCCCGGCTGGGCTCTCGAACAGCCCGCACCCCCATTTGTGTCACTTCTAACGGGGGAAGCGCCACCGGCGCCGGGCAAAATCGCCGTGCTCGGCTGTGGGACGGGATATGAAGTAGCGCTGTTTGCTGAACATGGCTTCGATGTCGTGGGTGTGGATTTCGCACCTTCAGCAATTCGGGGCGCGAAGAAACGATTGCAGCGCGCGAATCTGAAGGCCGAACTGCGCCGGTTGGACATCTTCGACTTGCCAGGTAAATATCAGTCTCACTTCGATTACGTGCTTGAACATACCTGCTTCTGCGCCATCGAGCCCGCCCGGCGCGCAGAATACGTGCGGATGGTGCGAGCAATCTTGAAGCCAACAGGCGCTTTGATTGCTCTGTTTTTCACACTCCCGCCGGATGGCAGGCCGCCATTTGGTACAACAGCGCAGGAAATCCGTTCACTTTTTGAACCCGCTTTTGAGATTGCGAGGCTGTACATTCCACCGGACTCAATCGAACGTCGGCGGGGAAAAGAGCTATTTGCAGTGATGAAGCCACTGCCCTAGAGGAGAGCGTCATGAAAGAACAATTGGAATTCTTCAAAAAAAACGGCTACCTCGTCGTTCCTGGCGCCTTGTCCACCGACGAGGTCAGGACTATCAACGCGGCGATCGATCGCGACCGTGCAGAGAATCAACCGCTGTGGCAAGATCGGGGAGAATCGGGGCGATACCAGAATGTCCACACGCTACTCGCTCAGCCAGACCTCGACATCACCATGCGCCCGCCCGGATTGCTGCCGCTGATGGAGGCAATTATGGGCAGCGATCTCTGCGCGGAAGAACATTCGGTGATGGTACGCTCACCGAATCCCGACGGTCCTACAATGTGCCACTGGCACCGCGACGCCGGCGACTCTGCGGAACCGCCGTATTACACCCGCTATCTATCGGTGGTCTTCTATCTCACGGATGTGGATGACACCACACACACCTTTAGCGTTTTGCCCGGCACGGCGCAGTCGGCAGAACTGCTTCCGCTCGACGCTTATGATCTCAGTACGGCGGTGCACCTCGTCGGTCGTGCAGGCACCGCCATCCTGTTCAACGCGGCGACGTTCCATGCAGGCAATGTCAGGCGGACACGCGCCGAGCGTCGGACCATCCACATCTACTGTGGTCACGCCCGGGATCGATACTTGAGCAATCACACCATTTTCCCTCGCCGCTTGTGGGAAGGGGCGGATGAAGCGACGCGAAAATATTACAGCCGCCCTAATCCGATTACCCGATTGCTCATGGATCGGTTCTGATCTACACATGTTGAGTTTAATCCTGAAAATTAGCCTCCCCCCTTTTTCGCGCAGTCCTTCTTCTTGAATGATCCTATCCTCATCGAGTGCATAAAAAAACCACAACTCCTCAAAGATGTGATAGAATAGCGTATCAATCTGGATCGAGGGAGGAAAATATGATGGCGAGTGATACAACCCGCGTTGCAACAGTTGCAATGCACAGCGTGATGGGCCATCCGCAGGCGAACCTGGCACGCGTGGAGGAATGGACACACAAAGCGCATGCCGAAGGCGCACGCTTCGCGCTTTTCCCGGAAGAGTGCATCACCGGATCGATGAACAAATCGGATCTAACATTTGAAGCCGCACACAAAATCTCGGCGCAGGCGGCTGAGAAATCTGTGCAATTTCTGGAATCTCTGTGTCGGAAGCTACAGATGACGCTTGTGGTTGGGACGATCGAACCCGCCGAAGCCCGCTTTCGCAATAGCGCACTGATTGTGGGACCGACAGGCTACCTGGCCACATTTTCAAAACTTCATCTGCCGAACCCCACTGAACGAGAATGGTTCGTGCCGGGCAGCTCGTTTCCTGTGGTGACCTCGCAGGGATGGACGTTCGGTGTGGGAATCTGCTACGACTTACGCTTCCCCGAGATTTTCCGGACCGCAGCCCGAGAGAGAGCGGACTTCTTCCTGCTCCCCGTCGGTGGCAGCGGGGCAGCGGATAAGATTCAATCAGATGGGGATGGGAGTGAACAAGCCCAACATCACAAGGCGCTCGCTATGCAGCTTCTGCCGGCGCGTGCAGTCGATAATGCGCTCTATATCTTCTATGCGAATCAATCCGGGCGTAGCGGCAACGCCTGGTTTCCGGGGCTTTGCTTGGCCATCGATCCAAATGGAAAACTCATTGATGAACATCTGCCGGATGAAGGGATGATTGTCACGGAAGTTAAAGGAACGGCACTCTCGAAGGCACGAGCTTCCGGAGGCTATACAGTTAGGGAAGTGCGACCGGAGGTCTACGAGGCGCCAAAAATAATCAGGGAGTAGGTTTCAAAATGCTGCCGCCTGTCACACCAATTTACCGCTTGCCCTCTGCCTCCGAACATGATATGATTAGGTTAGGAATGGCGAGTTAATAGCTCCTACACCTGTCATTCTGAGGAGCCTCGTGACGAAGAATCTCTCTGAATCGGGGATGCTCCACGGCCTTCAGAGCCTGCACTGAGCTTGCCGAAGTGATGACAAAGTTATTTGGTATCCATTCCCTAGCGAGTTGAGAGGGAGTAGAAGCACACTGTCGTTCACAAATTCACCAACGTACCAAACTTATACCGATAAAATCAGCACAGGAGGTATCGAAATGGCAAGCATCAAAATCACGTTCATCGGTCATGCTTCGTTCCTGTTTGAAAACGAAGGCGAGAAGACTTACTTCGATCCGTGGCTGAAAGACCCAAACCTCGGCGACTGGCAGAACCCGGTTTCACCGTGGAGCCTCGACGATATTACGGAAGCCGATGTGGTCTGCGTCACGCACGGGCATATTGACCACATCGGGAACGCCATTGAAATCGTCAAGAAGACGAACGCCTGCCTGATTTGCAGCCCGGAGGTCGGGATGTACGCCGATAAGCACGGCATCCCTTACGACACGGAGCCGACAGGTTACGCCCTCAACATTGGCGGGAGCGCGAAGGTCGGCAAGGCAACTTATACGATGGTGCCGGCGTGCCACTCGACCAATATGATGCTTTACGAATATCTCGAAGATAAGACGATGGGCGCCGATGGGCAGACCTGTGGATTCGTGATCTCGTTCGATAACGGCATCGTGCTGTATGACAGCAGCGATACAGGCGTGAGTGCGGAAATGCAGGTCATCGGCAACATGTATAACCCCGACATTGCCATTATGCCGGCCGGCGGGCAATATACCATGGGACTGCGCGAGTTCGCCTTTGCGTGTCACGTGATACGCCCCAAGGTCGCTATCCCGTGTCACTACGATACCTTCCCCAAGCAGGCTGCCGACATTGACAAGTTGCGCGAAATGGTCGCCGTGACCTCGCCGCGGACGGAAGTTGTCAAGCTGCTGCCAGGGGAGTCTTACACGTATGAACAGTAATAATGGGCATCGTTGGGGCGCGCGGCGGTGTGCCATCCCTAGACAGCGCCCCAATCGTCTGCCCCGATTTTACTGAACGCTTGCCGCAAGGCATGGGAGCTCATCCATGAAAATACTGATTTACTTCAACTTTAGTGAGGAACAGATTCAAACCTTTCAACGGATCGCCAGCGAGCACGGTGACCACGAGGTGCTCCACGCGACCAATGATGACGAAGCCATTCGCATGGCCCTAGAAGCGAAGGTCCTGATTGGCCTCTTCCCACCAGCGGTTTGCGCGGTTGCCCCGAAGCTTCGCTGGATCCAGTCCCACAGTGCTGGCATGGACAACTTCCTGTTTCCGGAGATCATTGAGAGAGATGTCACCGTTACCAATATGGCGGGACTCTACGCCAGCCAGGGCGGCGAACACGCCTGGGCCTTACTCTTGTCGCTCGCTCGGGGTATCCCGCATACGATGGGCACCGACGGACGCCGGGCATGGAAGATGCCGGCGGTTGAACTGACGGGGAGTACGCTCGGGATTATCGCGCTGGGAGGCTTTGGCATGGAAATCCTCAAGCGGGCCCAAGGATACGATATGACGGTTTTGGCGGTGGACCTGGTCCGCCAGGACAAACCGGACGGCGTCGCCGAACTCAAACCCCCGACCTCAGAAAACCTGCATGACCTGCTCCGGCGTTCGGATGCGGTGATGATTGCCTGCCCCAAGACGCCGGAAACTTATCACTTGATCGGAGAAGCGGAGCTCGCTAGCATGAAAAAGACCGCTTACCTGGTCAATGTCACCCGTGGCGGTATCATCGACGAAGTCGCCCTTGTCGCGGCGTTGAAGAATGGCGAGATCGCCGGTGCAGGATTGGATGTAACTGAAGTGGAACCGACACCGCCGGACAGTCCACTCTGGGATGCGCCCAACCTGATTATCACGCCCCACCGGGCCGGTGCTTCCCAACATCGCCCCCGTAAAACGTTTGAATTCTTCTGCGAGAACCTGCGACGCTACCTGAGTGGCGAAGAACTACGGAACATCGTGGACAAGAAACGGGGCTTCTGAATGCAAAATACGGGAGTAGGGCTGAACTTCGCTTATGCTGATTTGAAAAGTTAGATTGGAGGCAACACATGGTTAAATTAGGTACTGGAGATTTTACTTATGAAGTGTCGGGAAAAGACTGGGGAAACTTACCGGAGGATTGGACTTACAAAGAAGCCACCGCTGTCGCCGTGGACTCGAAAGATAACGTCTACGTCTTTAATCGCGGCACCCACCCGATGGTCGTTTTCGATTCCGACGGTAATGTGCTTCGAACGTGGGGCGATGGGATATTCACGAATCCCCATGGCGTGACCATCGGGCCCGACGACTCGGTCTACTGTGTTGATAACGGCGACCACACCGTTCGAAAGTTTACTCCGGATGGGAAGTTGCTGATGACCCTTGGCGAGCCCCACCAACCGGCCTCCCCGATGAGCGGTGAACCCTTCAACAGCCCGGCTCACCTGGCGGTCGATCCGCGGACTGGAGACCTATATGTGGCTGACGGGTACAGTAATGCACGGGTGCACAAGTTCTCTCCAGACGGACGGCTCCTGTTCTCCTGGGGCGAGTCTGGTACCGACCCGGGGCAATTCAATATTGTTCATAATATTGTCACGGACGCAGAGGGCTGGGTCTACGTTGCTGACCGTGAAAATCATCGCGTACAGGTATTTGATTCGAACGGCAAGTACGAGGCGCAGTGGGTGAATTTATCCAGGGCCGCCTGCATTTATGCGGACCACCGGGGCGATCAGTTGGTTTACGTCGGAGAGTACTTCGGTGGCATCGGGTCAAACGCAATCGGCACATGCCTTGGCCCTCGCGTTTCGATCTTCGACGCCAAAGGAAAGGTGCTTGCACGGTTGAGCGATCAGTCTTACGGTGATGACCCCGGTCGGTTCTACTCGCCCCATGGAATCACGGTGGATTCGAAAGGGAACATCTACGTCGCCGAGGTTTCCTGGAGTGACTACGGCAGCCGGATGGACCCGCCTCAGGAGCTTCGCTCGCTCCAGAAATTAGTCAAGAAAGGCTGAGTGCAGCTCACACGATCAAGCCCAGTGTAGAGGAGGATTGGACTGATGTGGAACGTCGTCAAAGTCAAAATGGAACCCCTGAGACCTGAGGCCTTCGCGCCGTTCGGGGAAGTCATCAAGTCATTTGAGGAGGCCAAACCGGAGATACGCAAGGGCGGATTGACGGAGAATGCGTACACAGTTACTGCTGACCTTTCCCGCGAGTCATTGGAGACGCCCCCAGAACGGACGCCTTTGTCAGAAGGAATCCAGCGCGCACACTTCGCCTTTCACACCGATGCGGGCCAGGCTTTCTATCCGACCCGTCACCGCCCGACAGTGTTTTTTGTTGGACCTGTCAAGGAGACCCTGGCTGCTGAAGATGTGCGTGCTTTTTATTCGGATGGGAGCGTGGGCATCTGTATGCACCTGGAGGTGTGGCATACGATGCCCATCTGTGTGGACGGCACCGAAGTTTACAAGACGGTTCGAGGCGATCAGGATTATCATGCCCATTCGGTCGAGATCGACTTTGATCTGGAGCAGGGACTGGTCTTGGAGCCAGATCTGACGAGTCTTTGAGAATCCAGATGGATAATCCTGAGGCGGTATCGATGTAGAAAGAGGGGCCGAAAGAATGACCATCGAAGTCCATGCGAACTACGAACGGCTCAGGGAGATTGCGCGCCGGAGTCACGAGCAAGGGCGCACGCCTGTGGGAATTACACCTGAGGATGTTGCGCTGGCGCGGCTGTACAGTTATGCATTCCGCCTTCACGCGATTGGCGCCTTCCATGCAACGCGGCTCGC
The DNA here is from genome assembly GCA_027296925.1 of Candidatus Poribacteria bacterium. Lineage (GTDB taxonomy): Bacteria > Poribacteria > WGA-4E > WGA-4E > PCPOR2b > JAPUIP01. The sequence goes on from JAPUIP010000679.1 coordinate 8,070, forward strand.
GATTCATCAGATTCCGATGTGCAACGCATTGACAGAGGCCTACCGCGAGAGAGCGGTAGAATTGCTGACCGACTTAGCGAACCGGACGATGGACCCGGTGGGCACAGATTTTCGTGCCGTGATCTCGACATTTCATCATTACGCTACGAACATTCCACGGGTGATTGAGTCGTTGAGCAAAGCGAGCGATGCATGCAAGCTGGAGTCGATGCGAAAGATTCGAGATCGGTTTGCGGAGCCGATGGAGGAGATTTCCGCCGGTAACGGCATTCATACGACGCAGGATACGCACGCGCCGGAGCAAGCGAGCTTCGTTGTACCGAATCTCGGGATCACCATCGTGCCACTGGCGTATGGGGATTATCACTCGTGGAATCTGGCATACCTCGACGGTGAGCGGTCCGATGTGCCGTTTCATCTCCATCAGGAGGGCGTCGAGATTCATCTCGGCTATGGCCCGCTGCACGGCAACACGGTTCTCGGTGATTGCTACGCGGAAGTGGGCGAAAGCTACGCCATGCCTATCCCGCCGATGATTCGGCATGGGTACGTTAACGACAGCACGATGGCGCATCATGTACCGTTCATCTTCGGCTCGCTGACCCGTGGGGGATGGGGGGTATTTCTCGATGTGGAACCACAGCCGATTGAATTGGATCGGCTTGAGAAGGTTCCCGCCCTCAGCCGTCAAATGAACCGTACGGTTTTACTCCAACGCGAAATCGAAAAGGCGGCGGCGAAGTTTCCGTCTGTGCGTTACCCGATCATCCCGGCAGCGGCGACTGACCGAAACGGGACCGGCGGTCTGGAACTGTCCGTCGCCCGAATCAACGACCGCGGACTGCGGCTGCGAATGGACCATTTTTGCATCATCTCGGTCGTCCGGGGCCGAGGTGTGGTGCAGATGGCCGGCGTTGAGAAGGCTGTCAGTGCTCACGATCACTTCGCCGTGCCTGCGGACATCCCTGCGTTCTTGCGGCAAGAGGGCGAAGAACCCCTGGTGACTGTGGACGCTATCATCAAGAGTAGTCGGTCTGCGAGGGACTATCGGGTTAGAAGACATATGACCAATCCGGTTTAGAGCTAATACCGATGTACGCTTGAAACTTCCCGCTATACGCTTGCTTCTATTACACATCGGCCGAAATATGTGGTCCGTTCCGCTGTAGGAGTCCGATTCTCGGACAAGCACGGAATCTCTGGAGTTTACCCCCCTCAGCCGAGGATTTCATCGCACCGCGGAGATTTGACTCCTACAATCTGCCCAAGCACTTATGCCGCGATGTACTATGTATTCGCCCCGCCTACCACGGACTACCGACGGCAATAGATGAAAAGAACTTCGTGCCATCGTCACCCGCAGCGAAACCAAGGGACAGGGGATGGCTCGTATTGTGCAAACGAACCCCGAAGGCAATATCCTTGTGGATTCCCGCGCTCAGAAGCTTTATTGGCTTTGAGGCAGTTCGCGCAAAGTCGACTCGAAAAAAGCTGCCGAAGTTCCGCGTTAATGGAAAAGAGAATTCCACGTTTAAGCTAGTCAGGGCAAAGTTGCGAAATCTTTCTTTCGAAAAACCTCTCAAGCCATTTCTCGAACCAATCTCCGGCATGGCAAAATAGGGCACGAGCCCTCGCTGGGGTGAAACAAGGAATTCAAACCGGTTTCCTACGCGAATTTTCGCGTTTCCGAAAAATGGAAATTGTGCCATGGACTGCACGTTAAATCGGGAATAAAAAGAAGCCGATGTATTCACAGGAAAGCCCATCTCAACATAAGTTGACCACTGATGGTCCATCGCAGGTTTCCAGAAATCCAGAGAGTTTTTGTCACTGAGGCTCACACGCGAACTGAAATACTGGGCGTCCGAAGCTGCCTCAAACTCGCCGCCTTCAACTAAACCGGATTGAAATTTCCAAAACCCCGGCGACCAGCGGAGCACGACAGCATCATTAATATCTTGCCGCCATTCATGGCCGACAAAAACAGATGAATAGGTTGCGGGGAGCCTATCTGACTTTCGAGTGGAGTTTCCGATGCCGTAGAAAAACGCGTCATTGTCTAACTTTAATTTGAATAGAAAACTGAATTTGGCATAATCGGTAGCGAGTGAATTTGCAGCATATCTGAACTTCCACGAATAGTCATTCTCGTTTTCAAACTTCAGGTGATGATTGACTTTATCAACGGACTTCACAAAACCACGATGTTGAAATTTTAGCCCCACATACGGGTCAAACCAATCGTCCAAACTCGCATATGGAAGGATTTGCGCTTCCGGGCCTAGCGTGAAACCATCCAGAAGCGCTTTGACCTTGTCAACGATCTTTTTGCCCCCCTTTTTAGAATTGCCTTCTTCCGCCGATATTTTCGAACCTGGCAGTAGGAGCAGACATACCCAGCAGATCACGTTTGGAAATATCAGTTTTCCGATCAGATGACTTAAGTAGATCATGCTGTTATTTAGGAATGACGATTTAAAGAGGCGTGGGCGGTTTGTCCCGCTTGCTTCCGCTTACGACGTTTGCTTTTTCGATTTCCGTTAAGGGCATCGGTTTCTCCTCAAATGGTTGGGTTTTGATATCAAGAACCATTGAGAAGTTACGAACTTACCTTATTTGCTCGTTTCCACCTTCTTTCGGCAAAGCCTTATGACTGTCCGGGTCGCCTGATAAAGACATCAGGTTGGTTTTCGCAACCCTAACCTTTCGAGGTCGCCCCACAGGGACACCCTCAGGCGGGTAGTTTACCCCCTCAGGCGGGGGCAAGCTCCCGAACTTTGAGGGGCAGGCTTCCCCCACAGGGATCCTTCGAGGCCTACCCTAGGCTGCGTAGTCCTGAGCCGCGAAGGGATAGGGCTCAGGACAAGTACCCTCCCTCGAAGCTCGGGATTCCATAACGGGCATTTCATCCTTCGAAGCTCAGGACAAGTTTTCCTTACAGTCACACCCTCAGGCGGGGACAAGTACCCTAACGGGCATTTCATTTCCCTTCGGTCACTACGCTCAGAGTGACAACGTGCCCGAGTTATTTGGTACCCATTCCTTAGCTTCCAAACAGGAATTCTAACCCGGACCGGTC
>JAPUIP010000068.1 GCA_027296925.1 Candidatus Poribacteria bacterium
TTCATTCCACCGCCAATGCCACCGAACGAATTCGGCGGTTGGGGGCAGTTGCTCATGAGGCTCCCCGATCTGAAGATCGGGGTATCTACTGAGGTATTTCGTACCACAAAAGCCTTAACTTGATCCCTATGGGGGTAGACAATCTCATCCCCCGCACCGATCAGCCCGGTGGGTGGAATCATGAATACACCGGGAATCGGTGGATACGTGCTTGGTCCTCCTTTGTAGCGATCCAGATCTTTATAGTTGAGTCCAACGCCAAAGATCTTGCTCGGTTGACACGGCGGGAGCAACTTGCAGTCTGCCAACGGATAGACTCGATCTATGACTTGATAGTAGCTAAAAATATCTCCCTGGATTGCCTTGATCGTATCTCCCTCTAACAATCCGTAGCTGGTTCGGTTTTGGAAGTCAAATCGAACAAATTTCATATTTACACCTCAGATTGATTAAATCGCCATTCCTAATACCAATTTGCGTTTTCGGAAGTAACATTCGATTCATGTCATCCTGAGCGACAGCGAAGGATCTCTCAATTGGATCCGCAGAGATTCTTCGCCTGCGGCTCAGAATGACAGTTCTGTTTCATTTTGGAAAATTACTCTATCTACTGCCTATTGGTATAAGCATCACATTTTCTCATTTTCAATCGAAGTCCTTCCCGGCAATCACAAGGGTAAACTCCCCGCGTGGTGACGTCGATCGAAATTTTTCGATGGCTTCACTCACGACGCCACGAAAGAGCTCCTCAAACTTTTTCGTCAACTCGCGAGCAACGACAATCCGTCGGTCACCGAAGAGCGTCAGGGCGTCTCGCAGAAACGAAATCAGCCGGTGAGGGGATTCGTAGAAAATGAGGGTTCGTGTTTCGTCCTGTATCTCTGTGAGTCGGCGTCTCCGCTTCCCCGGCTTCGGCGAAAGGAAGCCTTCAAATACAAAATTGTGCAGCGGCAGCCCGGCGACCGAAGCCGCAACAATGCAGGCAGAAACGCCGGGGATGGGAACGATGGGGATATTTGCTTCGATACACTGCACCACAAGGCGATACCCAGGATCTGAAATCGTCGGTGTGCCCGCATCAGAAACGAGAGCGATGGTCTCCCCGGCTTTCAGCCGAGCCACCAGTTGTTCGCCCTTCCGGATCTGGTTGCCCTCGAAATAGCTGGTGGTCGGCGTACGGATGTCGTAGTGTGCCAGCAGTGGGCGCGTATGGCGGGTGTCCTCAGCAGCAATGAGATCGACCGCTTTGAGCACCCGTAACGCCCGCAGGGTGATGTCTTCTCGATTGCCGATCGGCGTGCTCACAATGTAAAGCACACCACTTTTGGGATTGAGCTCAGTCGCGCTTGTCATTTTCTCCGCTTGTGTCCTCCGTTCATCGCACAAATGATAGCAAGTTTTTCAAAAAAGATCTACCCAAAAGTGGGCGATGTGCTTGAGAGCGTCGGAGCTCGGGAACACAGATGCTGTGAGCTGCGAATCGGCTGCCTTTGGAAATGAGAAAATGTGTTGATTTCCTCGCGATACTGTGCTATCGTATGTCGAATGGAAATCAACCCAAACGTTGAACTCATACCATATTTAGTTTGAAATGATACGATTCTGTAGGGGCAGTGCTTGCCCTGCCCAATCGGTGGGCGCAGCAAGCAGCGCCCCTACCAGACGTCTGCGGATGTGCTCAAACAGAACTGCAAACGGTATCATCTCTCGCAAAACGAAAAGGAGATCGCCCATGTGGCTCAAGAATAAGATTGCAATTGTCATTGGGGCAGGGCAGACCCCAGGGGAGACCATTGGCAACGGAAGGGCAACGGCGATTCGCTTCGCAAAGGAGGGGGCCCGGGTGCTTCTCGTTGACAAACGCCCCGATTCGGCAGAAGAGACCGCCCGGATGATCTCAGAAGCTTCCGGCGAAGCGTCGGTCCTCGGTGCAGACATTACCGTTGAGAAGGATTGCCGGACCATCGCCAAAACCTGCGTCGATCGCTACGGGCGCATCGATATCTTGCACAACAATGTTGGGGTCTCGGAGGGGGATGCCCATACGGTCGATTTGACCGAGGAGAATTGGCTGCGGCTCATGGACCTCAACCTCAAAGGGATGTTCCTCACAATCAAGCATGTCCTTCCTGTGATGCAAGCCCAGAACTCCGGCGTCATTATCAACATCTCCTCAACAGCGTCCCTCTGCTCGCAACGGACCCTCGCTTACAAAACCGCCAAGGCGGGGGTCAATGCGATGACACAAAACCTCGCCATTGAAAATGCGGCATACGGCGTGCGCGTAAACGCGATTTTACCCGGGTTGATGGATACGCCGATGGCCATTGAACGACGGACAAAAGAGGGGGGCGTGGACCGAGATGCCATTCGTCGGGAGCGGGATGCGCGGGTGCCGCTGAGACAAAAGATGGGAACCGCGTGGGACGTCGCCGCTGCGGCGGCATTCCTCGCGTCAGATGACGCGCAGTATATTACAGGTATTCTTCTACCCGTTGATGGCGGTTTGAGTGCACGGATCGGGTGAGCAGGCCTGTTGATACTGTAAGTTGCGACCTATCAGAAAATAGCGCGCAGATGACGCGGATCGCACGGATGGACGCGGATTTTTTTTCTGTTTTTATCCGTGCAAATCTGTATCATCAGTGCAATCCGTGCTCCATTGCCTAGGGGGCGCAACTTGCGTGAATCGCGTGAATTCGACATAAGCAAGCCAGTAAGGAGTTTAGTTCATGGACAACTTGGCGTTACGCCGCTCCGATGAATCGGGAGTTTTCAGCTCCGATAAACCGAGAGCTTTCAACCTGACCGAGCAGCAGGTCACGCAATTCAAGCTCAACGGCTGCCTCGCGGTTGAAGATGTTTTGTCGGCAGATGAAGTGGAAGTCCTCGCCGCAAATACGGACCGGATTGCCGCCGGTAAGGCAGCACACATCCCGGAGACGAGCATTCAGCTCGAAAAGGTTTTCCGCGATGGCGAGAGGCCCGTCGCGAATCAGGTCTTATCGGTCCGCAAGCTTTTCAATATTGCGGTCTATGATGAGGTAATGTGGCGTCATGTCTGTAATCCCAAGATTGTGGACATCGTCGCGGATCTGTTGGGCACGGAGGACATCAAGATGTACGGCGATCAACTGTTCATGAAAGCGCCCGGAGGCGTCGGCACGGCGCAGGGATGGCACCAGGATTCGGCGTCGTGGCGCGACATCTTTCCGATGGATTTGGTGACAGCATGGACTTCCATCGACCATGCAACGGAGGAGAACGGATGCTTGAATTTCATCCCCGGAACACATCGCTGGGGCATGATGCAATCCGATCGGTTGAAGCGGTTTGTACACGACTTCGGCGGTAACGAATGGCCCATCGTGCCAGTGCCGCTACGCCCCGGCAGCATCAGCTTCCACCACAGTCTCACGCTGCACATGAGCAATGCAAACCGATCGGCGCAACGTCGCCGTGGCTACGCCGTCCACTACATGCGTGCAACCTCTTGGCGAGATGAATCGGTGACCGATGCCCCGAAGATGCCGCCGTTCAAGCAGGTCCGAGGGCACGCGTTTCCGGGCCGCGTGTAATATGTACATAGAATCTTTACGAACAGATCTAGCGGAGGTATAACACATGAGGTTAGTCGTTCTTTCTTTCAGTCACCACGGACGGAGTCTGGGCCGGGTCGGGCGCGAGCTCGGTCATGAAATCGTCGGAGTGATGGATGGCGATGAGGCCCCGCGACGACAGCTTGAGCGTGAGTTTCAGTGCCCCGGATTCGACACCGCGGGAGCGTGTCTGGATGCGAGCAAGCCGGATGCGGCGCTCGTCGCTGGGAAGCATATCGAAATGCCTTCCCATATACAGGCCTGTGTGGATCGACGCATCCCATACCTCCTAGACAAGCCATTCGCCGACTGCGCGGCACGTCTCCGGCCAGCCGCTGAGGCATCCGAAAAGCATGGCGTGTTCAGCGCGCTGGTGTTGCCCAACCGCGCCAGCCGGATCGTGGATGCGGTCAAAGAAATGGTCGCAGACGGCACCCTTGGTGAGCTCGTCATGTACAACAGCCGGCTCAACAACGGTCCACCGTCGCGCTACGATCCAACGCCCTCCGCTTGGCACAACCGTCCAGACGTGTCTGGAGGGGGTTGTTGGGCGGTCGAGGCGGCCCACGGCATCGACACGTTTCTCCAGTTCGTCGGCAACCGGCACGTCACCGTGGTGGGCGCCGTCATGTCCAACGCCATGTACCATCGCGGTGTGGAGGATATCGGCGTGGGCGTGCTACGAACGGACGACGGCGTGACAGGCATCATCGAGTCGGGTTACTCCTATCCCGCGGGCGTTCGAAGTGGTGATCACTTTTTTCGATTCGTTGGCACGAAGGCGTCGGTATTCGAGCAGTATGGCAAGAACGGTGAGCCGCTTATCGAAGTTCACACAGCCGAGGGCATCCGGTTTAGCGAAGATATCTCGCACGGCGAACGCATGCAAGGGATAATCAGCGAGGCGCTGTCGGCGATACACGACGGCCGCGCCTTTGAGCCAACGGTTGTCGATGCCGTTCGCGTACTTGAGATTCAGGATGCCGTCTATGAGCACGCACGGAGAGGCACCGCGACTAACGGTCCTCATCCGATGGGTGCCCCGGCACCGCGGCCATAGGCGGATACAATAAGAGAAGGAGATTATAATGAGTAAGCTACGCGTTGGAGTTATCGGTTTGGGCGGAATCGCCCGTTCCCACTGCGATGCGATCGCGACACTGGACAACGTGGAGGTGGTGGCGGTTGCCGACCTCTTCGAGGAAAAGCGGCGCGAATACATGGATAAATACAATATCCCAAAGGGCTATGCCTCTCATACCGAGCTTTTGCAAGATGATGAGATTGACGCCGTGGCGGTCGTGCTTGGCCACCAACTCCACCACCGGCTCACCGTGGACGCCTGCAACGCGGGGGTGCATGTCCTGGTGGAGAAGCCGATGGCGCTCAGCCTGGAGCAGTGTGACGACATGATCGCCGCTGCAGCTACCAACAATGTCAAGCTGATGGTTGGGTATACACAGCACTATTACGGCACGAGCCTGAAGGCGAAAGAAATCCTGAATTCGGGGGAACTGGGGCCCCTAATCACGGCGGTATGTTACATGTCCAAGAACTGGGGTTTTGCAGGGCGCCGTCCACAATATCGCAGCCGCTACCACGGCGGCGGCATGTGGTTGACGAATGGCGTTCATGTGGTAGACCGCCTCACATGGGTGATGGCGTCGCAAGCGATGTCAGTGTCAGCCTCTATCGGTGCGCGAGCGCATTACCAAGCTGGTGACGATTCGGCCACCGCCTTCATTCGATATAAGAATGGACTTGCGGGGGTCGCGGTGGCAATCGGATATGCCGACGGCGCGCCGGACTATAGTTGCCAGGTGATTTGCGCCAACGGTACGCTGCGGTTCAGTCAGCACGGCGAGAAGTATGTCAAAGTGGGGCGAGGCGACAAGTGGGAAGATGTGCCGTTCGACGATCCGCCGGCTGAGATGCAAAACGAGTGGAAGGCGTTTGCCGAAGCAATTGAGTTGAACATCGAGCCACCGACGCACGGGGAGTGGGGGCGTCACATTATGGAGATCTTGTTCGCGGCCGAGCGGTCGGCGATCACCGGTCAAGAGGTGGTACTTGAAGGCGGGCGGAGTTGGACGAATCAAAGGTCTGGCTCGCCTGTAACGATTCAGCACGGCTGGATTTAGGCGACTATCCCAAAACCGAACAACCAGACAACCGGAAAGCCGGAACAGATAAAAAGATGTCCCTCCCAAAATGGAAGGGACATGAAGGTCGTCTTGTGATGTAGATTCAATGAGTAGGCATTCTTTACTCCGGCGCACCGTGTTTGCGGAGAATTTCGATGGTCTCATCTAAATAGCGGTGATTCGTCGGGTTTGATAACCAATCTTTCCGAGTATTAATATGACGCTCGTCCTCTTCACAGATTTCAGCATTTTTTAGGGCGTAGCTTAACGGTGTGATTTCAACCGCTTCGCTGCCGACCTGCATGACGACTTTGCGAGTCATATCTGCTCCGGCTTCGATAAGTCCCTTAACAAGCATTGGTAGCCCATTCCAATCGACACAGTACCCCGTAGGTGTGCCAAGCGCCACAAACAGAGGCGTAATCGGATTTTCAGATGGCCATAGCCATTCTGCGGGGTGTTGCCAATCTCCAGAAGGGCAGTGTAGAAAACGCTCGGCTACATTGCCGCGAAGATAATTTGCTTGAATCGCTGTATTTGGATCTGCACCATGTGTCAGTAAAAACCGTGCCGTTTCTGCTTCAAGCCATTCACACGCGCATGCGAGCGGACTGTAGGAAGCATTTGGAGGCGGGTTGACTTGTGCACCGTGTTCAATGAGCAATTCCATCGCTTGCTCACTCGTCGTCACCGCGATAATCAAAGCCAGATTTCCATCCGCCTGAACTTCAGCCCCCGCTTGTATCAACTGTTGCATCATTTCGATACGCCCGAACGTCGCCGCAAGTGCGAGCGGTCGCATACCAAAAAGCCGATTGCCATAGCTCGCGGAAGGCTCGAATCGCTGTTCGATCTGCGCCGGTTCTGTCTGAATAATATCTTCGACCGTGTCAGTATCGTTCAAGGCGATGGAAACATGCAGTTCGGGGTTGGCTCCCCTTTGAATGAGCAGGTCGTAAATCGCTTTCCTTTTAACCTCTGCTTTTCGCACGATTGACGGGTGTAGACCCTTTATGAGTGATTCGATCGGCGTTCTGCCTTGTTCGTCCTTCGCGTGGATTAGCGTCGAATCCTCGTTGAGCAGTTCGGAGACTTGATCGGGTTCCCCCTCTCTGATTGCCTTGAATAAAATCTCTTTAACAAACTGATCGTCGCGTGAAGGTCGTTTTTCTTGAAGTGTATCTTTAACCATGTTATCAACCAACCTTTCTTTCAGTTTCTTTCTAGAGTCATGAAGCTGTTTTTTTATCGTCCGGATCGATATATCCATGAATGTGGCAATGTCCTTTTGGGAGTAACCGTTGATGTAGAAAAGCGTGGTTGCAATCCGTTCTTTTTCCGGTAACGTCCGGATTGCCGCAAGGACTCGCTCTTTCAGATCTTTCTCCGCGATAGCCGCCGCTGGATCGGTTTCACCAGACGGGATATTGAAAGCCTTCTCAATCGGTTCGGTGGAGGGGCGCTTCCTTCGGGTAATCCGATGACATCGCCGAATGACGATCTGTCGCAACCAACTGGAGAACGCTTTCGTTTCCTGAAGTTTGGAGAGGTTCCGATACGCTTCAATGAAAGCTTCTTGGGCAGCGTCTTCAGCCAGTTGAAAGTCACCGAGCAGTGCGTAAGCAACTCCAAACGCCATATCCTGAAACCGTCTGACAATCTCGCCAAATGCGTGATGTCTCTGCGTCAGATCGGCATCAGGCGCTGTTGCTTTGACGATCAAGGCTTCAATTTCTTCCATAGGAAGTGACTCCATCTTTATTTGGAAGATTATGACTTCAGTCATTCGCATTTTTCGTTCGTCGTTAGCCACGAAGCGAGGGCAACGGAAGATCTACGGCACTCCACTCCGTTATCAGATATCCAACGCATTGACTGAAACCAAAACCGAAGTGAAGTAGCATTCTCCAATCCACCCAATCCCGTTGCGTCTCACGACAAGCGTCAATTGTGAACGACCGCTATTGGGTCTTCTGTATATAAAGTGCCACGTTTACCTAAAAAGGGGCAAAGAAAGATCGGAATTTTTTGATTCACTTCTCAAATCGGCAATAACAAAAACCCTCGGCTCATGTTAAGACAAAGTGCAAAGTGAGCTACCACCGTCAATCGCCCCCCCTCTGAATCGTCCACCAGCGTGGAGGCAACCGACCTCCCCCCACGTTGGGGGGGAGACCAAGAGGGGGGCGACCGGTAGTAGCCATCATAATCCGCAAATGCACTTACCTTTGACATGAG
>JAPUIP010000680.1 GCA_027296925.1 Candidatus Poribacteria bacterium
CCGGTTACCCGTAACAGGACGGAAAGACCCCGTGAACCTTTACTATAGCCTGATATTGGGTTTTGATGTAGCTTATGTAGGATAGGTGGGAGACTGTGAAGCTGGGGCGCTAGCCTCAGTGGAGTCGTCCTTGAAATACCACTTTTGTTGCCTTAGAATTCTAACTCTGGTTCGTCATCCGAACCGAAGACAGTGTCAGGTGGGTAGTTTGACTGGGGCGGTCACCTCCCAAAATGTAACGGAGGTGCCCTAAGGTTCCTTCAGCGCGATTGGAAACCGCGCGTAGAGTGTAAAGGCATAAAGGAGCTTGACTGCGAGACAGACATGTCGAGCAGGTGCGAAAGCAGGGCTTAGTGATCTTGCGGTTCTGTGTGGAAAGGCCGTGACTCAACGGATAAAAGGTACTCCGGGGATAACAGGCTGGTAGCGCCCAAGCGCTCATAGCGACGGCGCTGTTCGGCACCTCGATGTCGGCTCATCACATCCTGGGGCTGCAGCAGGTCCCAAGGGTTGGGCTGTTCGCCCATTAAAGTGGTACGTGAGCTGGGTTTAGAACGTCGTAAGACAGTTCGGTCCCTATCCGTTACGGGCGTAGGATATTTGAGAGGATCTGCCGCTAGTATGAGAAGACCGTGGTGGACGAACCTCTAGTGTACCAGTTGTCACGCCAGTGGCATCGCTGGGTAGCTATGTTCGGAAGAGATAAACGCTGAAAGCATATAAGCGTGAAGCTCGCCTCAAGATGAGATATGCCACAGAGTTAATCTGGTAAGGCTCCTCTGAGACGAAGAGGTTGATAGGCCAGAAGTGTAAGCAGTGTGAGCTGTTTAGCTAACTGGTACTAATAAGCCGAGGGCTTGATAGCTTTGCTATATAGCTTTAAAATTTGAATCTATACAATTGTCAATTTATACTTGATTTTCTGGACATCTCCATTTGAGATCTTTCCGGTGACAATAGCGAAGGGGATACACCCGTTCCCATTTCGAACACGGCAGTTAAGCCCTTTAGCGCTGATGATACTTCGGGGGTAACCTCGTGGGAAAGTAGGTCGTTGCCGGAAACCTTTGTTTAGCCTGTATTATGCCTATCAGATTGGCATAATACAGGTTTTTTTTTATCAAATGACTTGGGACAGGCCTTTACACAAACGTCGGCGGCCACAATTTTCTTGCATCTCCTAGATCGGTATGCTAAAATAGGCTCGATCATAATAAATGGGGGGAAGATGGATGTCAGGTCATTCCAAATGGTCACAAATTAAGCACCGCAAAGCTGCTGTTGATGCGAAGCGCGGAAAACTCTTCTCGAAATTAATTAAGGAGATTACAGTATCGACACGGATCGGGGGGGCCGATACCGAAGCGAATCCCCGCCTCAGATCTGCGCTGCTCGCTGCAAAGTCAAAGAATGTTCCCAATGATACAATCGATAAAGCCATTCTACGCGGGACTGGAGAACTTGAGGGCGTCGAGTATGAAGAGGTTGTATACGAGGGATATGGTCCAGGAGGGGTCGCAATCCTGATCGAAGTATTGACCGATAACAAAAATCGAGCGATTGCTGATGTGAGACATATTCTAAGTAAACATGGGGGGAATATGGGCGCCCGGGGTTGTGTCTCATGGCTATTTGACAAACGCGGGCTGATTATTGTCGAAAAAGATAGTATTGATGAAGATGACCTCTTTATGATCGCACTGGAATCTGAGGCAGATGATTTGAATGTGCTGGAGGATTATATCGAAACCATTACTTCTCCTGAAAATTTTGATCCGGTGCGGAAAGCTGTTGAGGAATCGGGCGCAACGATTTCTGATGCGGATATCACCATGATTCCGCAGAATACCGTCAAATTGGACGGGAAGGAAGCGGAGCAGATGCTACGACTGATGGAAGCTTTGGAAGATAGTGATGATGTGCAAAAAGCTTATGCGAACTTTGATATTCCCGACGAAATCTTAGAAGCCGCCGCTTGATTGCCACCCTGCCAATGACCGTTCTTGGAATAGACCCTGGAATCGCACATACTGGTTACGGTTTCATTGAAGCCGATTCATCAACGCTAACCGTCCTCGATTTTGGATCTATTCACACAGCGCCGAAAGTAGAATCCGCTTCCCGCTTGAAGATGATCTATGATGCTCTGGTTGAGAAAGTCTCTCAATACCAGCCTCATTTTTTCGTGTTTGAGGACATCTTTTTCAGTAAAAATGTGAGCAGTGCCTTGATCGTGGCAGAGGCGAGAGGCGTTGCTAAGTTGGTTGCGGCAAATACAGATCGGCACGTGTATAATTACTCGCCCGCCCATGTTAAGAAAGCGGTTGTCGGATACGGTAAAGCCAGCAAACGTCAAGTTCAGGAAATGGTGAAGATCTTGCTCAAGCTTGACGAGATTCCTCGGCCAGATCACGCAGCGGATGCCCTCGCCCTCGCCATTTGTCATCTGCGCTCCTACAAAATGCTTCAACTCCGCGAAAGGTACAATAATTCATGATCTCTTTCGTCAAAGGCATTCTGGCGGTTAAAGATTCCAAGCAAGCCGTTGTTGATGTAAAAGGAGTCGGATATAGCGTTGACATTCCGGCGAGCGCAAAAGATAATTTACCAGAAGTTGGATCCGAGATCATTCTTTACACCCATCATTACCATCGAGATAATGAAGAGAAGCTTTATGGGTTCACTTCAAAGGATGAACGCATCGTATTTGAAATTTCCCTTACGGTAAAAGGTATTGGCCCAGCCCTAGCTCTGAACATTGTGGCGAAGCTATCCCCGGCTGAATTTCAACGGGCGGTCCGCGATGCGGATCTCACCACGTTAATGCGAGTGCCACGCCTCAATAAAGAAACCGCACAACTGATCATCATTAAACTCAAGAATACCATTCGTAAAATTCAATTTGATGCCACAGTTGATGAAGGCGGGATTCAAAGGTATACAGAGGGGGGCACGCGGGTGTTGGTTGGTTTGGGCGCTTCTGAGTTAGCGGCGGAACAGGCGATGGCAGAAGCCCAGAAAATCTTAGGGCCGACGGCAAAATTGGAAGATCTGATCCGACTTGCGCTTTCTCGATTGAATAAAGTGAGTTCTTTTGATGGATAAGCCGATTCAGCAACTTCTTAACGAAGATGAGAATCAATACAGTCTCAGACCCCAGACCCTTGATGAGTTTATTGGTCTGGAGCAAGTCAAAGAACAACTTCGTATCCACATAGAAGCCGCCAAAGGTAGGAGGGAAGCATTGGAGCATATCCTCCTTGTCGGGCCTCCCGGATTGGGAAAAACCACGCTGGCTCGAATTATTGCCACTGAAATGGGAAGCGGTTTTAAGTCAGCGGTTGGCCCCATGATGGAACGCTTGGATCTCGCGACGATCCTCACGAATCTGGAAGAGCGGGAAATCCTGTTTGTCGACGAGATACATCGCATGAGAGGCTATGTGCAAGAGTCGATGTATCCTGCGATGGAGGATTACAAACTGGACTTGCCTATCGGGCAAGGCCCATCTGCGGATATTATTCCAGTGCCGCTCGCGCGATTTACGCTCGTCGGGGCAACGACGCGTGAAGGGTTGTTGGGGGGACCGTTCCGCGATCGATTTGGTATCCGCATCCATCTCGATTATTACACAGCCGAAGAGATTCAGATCGCGATTAACCGAATGAGCCGATTGCTCAATGTCAAAATTGAGGAAGAAGCGGAACGGGAACTGGCTCGCCGCTCACGAGGTAACATGCGCATCGCGGGAAATCTGTTGAAAAAAATCCGGGATTACGCAACCGTTAAATCTGATGGGATTATCACTTATGAAGTCGCTCAAGAGGCGCTAGAGTTTTTCAGGATTGACGAACTCGGTTTAGACGAAAATGACCGGCTTTATCTGCGGACTCTCATTGAAAAGTTCGGCGGGAGAACTGGGTTGAAGTCGATAGCGGTTGCCGTGAGCGAGGATGAGCGGACGATTGCAGAAGTTTATGAGCCGTTCTTGATCAAAATTGGATTCCTGAACCTCACACCGATGGGACGTGCTGCAAGCGATCTCGCCTATGAACATTTGGGCTATGACCCCCCTGATTATCCAACGCTTTTCTGAACATATCTCCTTCCCTTTAACGACGGCAACCTGCGATTGGGTCTTGCCAATCTCCCCCTCATCTGCATATGAAACTCACCGATTACGACTATGACCTGCCCGAGGCGCTTATTGCGCAGCATCCGCTTCAGCAAAGAGACCAATCCCGTTTGATGGTGATCGATCGGGCCACGCAGGGAATTTACCACTCGCAATTTTCTCAACTTGGGAAATTCCTCCCACCCGGTTCACTGCTCGTCATCAACAATACCAAAGTCATTCCGGCGCGATTAATAGGCCGTAAAATCCCGACCGGTGCGAAGGTTGAGGTGCTGTTAATCCGTCAAAAGGGAAAGAACATCTGGGAAGCACTGGTTAAGCCCGGCAAGCGCGTCACCCGAGGAACCCGTGTCGTATTTGGCGATGGATTGCTGATAGGACAGATTCTTGCCAGATCGGCGGATGGCATCTATGCAGTGAGATTTCGATGCCATGGGGATTTTCAGGAAATACTCGCACAGGTCGGTCAAATCCCTCTGCCCCCCTATATCAAACGCGAACCGAATGCCGCGGATCAACAAGGATATCAATGCGTTTTTGCTAAGGAAGAGGGGGCCGTCGCTGCACCAACGGCAGGGCTACATTTCACGCAAGAACTGCTGGATCGACTCAAGCGGGGCGGGGTTGATGTCGTTACCCTCACGTTGCATGTTGGACTCGGCACGTTCCAACCCGTTAAGGTGGAGCACATTGAAGCACACAAGATGCATGCGGAGTATTTTGAGGTCACTCAATCAACGGTTGATCGGATTAACGGCGCAAAACAGGCTGGCCGAAAAATCGTTGCGGTCGGGACGACCTCTGTGCGGGCGCTTGAAACGGTTGCTTCTGATGGCGGAATCGCTCCTTACGCGGGATATACGGATATTTTTATTTACCCCGCCTATCAATTTAAAGCGGTTGATGTTTTAATCACGAATTTTCATCTACCGAGATCAACGCTGTTAATGCTTGTTAGCGCCTTTGCTGGGCGTGAATTTATCCTTAAGGCTTACCAAGAGGCGATTGCTCAGAGATATCGCTTCTTTAGTTACGGTGACGCAATGCTCATTCTTTAATCTGGAGGGAAAAGTTATGGACGGAATTTTTAGCACACTCTTTATGATTGTTCCGATGATAGCAATCTTCTATTTTCTGCTATGGCGCCCAGAACAGCTTAAGCGGAAAAAACATCAGAACATGCTCAGCAATCTGACCAAGGGGGAGCAAGTCGTCACAACAGGTGGGTTACATGGAAAGATTGTGGGGGTAAACAAAGAGCTTGTCGTTCTATCAATCGCAGAAAATGTGAAGGTCGAAGTTTCGCGGAGTGCTATTGCTTTCATGAAGAAAGGCGGAGAGCTAATCGAAGGCGAATAAGCAAATCTGATAAGCTATCCTTCAAAATCAGGGAGACTTTCTTGAGATAGACGCATTGTGCGTTGTCTCTTTCCCTGAGTTCGTGGCTGTCCGGTATTCCTGATAATGCGCTGGGTAGATTTGGATCGCCGCTTTGACCAGCGGGGCGAGTGTCATAATCTTCGAGAGCGATCCGATGGGTACAATCTGCCGTTTGGTGATGGCTCCCATCACGTTGATTTCCCCCATCCAGAAGTGATGGGCGACATCCCCTGTCATGGCAAGCTCAACGTCAGGCTTCGCCTCATGTTCGCCGTAGCAGATGGATTGCTCACCATCATGTGTGATGAGCGTTATGGAAGTCGCCGGATCGGTATACGTGAATCTCACTGTTAATTTGAGTTGTTCCATCAATTCCCGCGTCTGTGGAGACGATTTCATCTTTTCGAACAGCCCGCCAATACAGGTATTGAGTTCCTCCGCCGTTTCAAAAACTGGCATCGGTCAAACGCCTCCATCCACTTGCTAACCGTCCGAAGGTTTTGAACCCTCGGACGGTTAGAACTTCTAGCTCCAAAGTCTGTCGTGCGATCGCTCGCGATCCCATTCCGTCGTCGGAGCGAAATATTCCGGATCATCGGGGTGGAGGTGGGCCTGAATCACATCCGGATTGAGCTCGATGCCCAACCCCGGGGCCTCCGGCACGTCGATATACCCATTCTGGATAATTGGATTGGGTAGCCCCGTCACCATTTCATCCCACCACGGATTATCAACAGAGTGGTTTTCAAGCACGAGGAAGTTTTCCGTCGCGGCGGCACAGTGAACGCTTGCCATCGCACACACCGGCGTTCCTGCCATGTGCAGCGCCATAGCAATGCCGTGCTCCTGAGCGAAGTCGCCGATCTTTTTCGTCTCCAGAATCCCACCGGACGTGGCGATATCCGGATGGCACACCGCGATGGCTTTCGCTTCAAACAGTTTGATGAACTCCTCTTTGCAGTAGATGTCCTCGCCCGTGCAAATTGGGGTTGCGCACGAATTTGAGAGGCGCACGTACTGATCGGTAAACTGCCACGGCACCATGTCCTCCAGCCAGGCGAGATTGTACTTTTCCAAAGCCCTGCCTACACGAATACAATCCTCAATCCCAATATGACCAAAATGGTCTACAGACAGCGGAATCTCGTAACCAATAACCTCGCGCACGGTCTCAACGTATTCGCACAGAAGCCCAATCCCTTTGTCCGTCAAGCGGATGCCGGTAAATGGGTGCATCAGATTATGGGTCTGGAGATTTCCGGCCGGCGCACAGAGCGTCCCCGGAATGTCTCGAATCAGTCCAATCCCCACATCCATCTTCAAGAAGGTAAACCCTCGATCTATCCGTTCCTGAAGCTTTTTCCCCATCGCCTCTGCATCTTTCAGCGTAGGTGTGTCGGAATAGCAGCGGATTTTGTCTCGGAATTTTCCGCCGGCGAGTTGGTAACAGGGAACGCCGTAGGCTTTGCCGGCGAGATCCATCAACGCCATTTCGAGCCCGCAGACACCTCCACCCTGACGCGCGTGGTGCCCAAACTGCTTGATCTTGCGAAAGATCTTATCGACATTGCACGGGTTGTCTCCCAGGATGCGACTTTTGAGCAGCAGCGCGTAGGTCTTGCTTGCCCCGTCACGAACTTCGCCCAGCCCGTAAATCCCCTGATTGGTATCGAGCTTGAGGATCGGGCCGCCAACGGTCGTTCGGACGATGCGCATGTCCGTAATTTTCAGTTCGGACGGGCGCGAAGCGGTGTTCACATTTGATAGCATTTCTTCTGAGTTATTTGATGTCATGAATCTCCTCCTTAAGAGTGATGCATAAGCGAGTTCGCGAATTTGTCAAGCTGTTGATTGAATGATCGCCAGAGCGGTGTCCAATGCCGTCAGATGAGCGGTTATTCTTTGTTCAAGATGCCAGCGCGTTGGCGTTTCACAAATCATGACATGATCGGCATGAAGGTGGTAGATGTAAGGCGCCATTCCGGCATCGCCCCACGCCGGATCGATCTGAAAAACCCCATCCGCGAGCGGTAGTTCATTTTCCCCGGACTCACTATCAATTTGCCCAATCGACTCGACGCTCCGGATAATCCTCGGCCCCATCCACCGTGAATCGCGTTGACCTTCGTAGAGGTAAAATCCCACCGCCTCCCAGTCTTCATGAAAATCGATGAAGAAATCGAAACGCTGCCCTTGTATTGCCTGTTTCACAATGTTCACCTCGGCGACATCAACATCCGCAGATTCAAACGAGCGGTTAATATCGATGCCATGACCATTTTCCCTCGTGTTATGCACATAGCCGCAAGGGTTGACGCACGGCAAGATGAGGAACGCAAAATGCTCCAGCAGGTCAGTGTTATCCCGCTCCAAGAAACGCAAGGCAACTTCTGGCCCCGCGGGTTCATCCCCGTGGACGCCTGCGGAGATTAGGATGTTTTTGCGCTCACCGGTGCCCTGATGCAACAACACACGATAAACGGGATAATCATTGACGACACCCGAAATTTCTATCCTGATCTGGGGCGAGGCTAGGGACTTCAACCGTTTAGTGAAGCGGGTGTAATCTTGGTTGTCCACTTTCGGCAAGATAAAGCTCCCTCCCTTCCTCCAAAGCGTTCTTGATGATCATGTAGGGATTGCATCCATATTCCCGAACATCGCTTTCCGTTACAACAACGATGTCTTTGGCGAAGCCCAATCCCCATAAATGGCGGTATATTTCCTGCGCCGTCTTCCGTCGGTGAACGCCATCTGCATAATCACCAGGACATCGAGATCACTGTTCGGCCCCATCTCCCTCCGAGCGGCTGAGCCAAAAAGGAGAATCCGTTTCGGGTGAATGGCTTCGACAACACGTTGGACCAATTCGGCGATGACTTTCGGATCCGGTTGCATCGTCAGTTTCCTTATCTCTGCCAGTCCGGCTGAGCCCATGTGCGTATGCCGGGGGCAATTCCTAGACCAATGCCCACCGGCTAAAGTGTTTGATCTTTGCGCCACTCAGCGAAATCGGCTTCGATCTCCTCTGACCATTTCCGATCGATCTCACCGGGTGTATACTTCCCTTCCCGCAGACGTTGATGCCCAAAGCGGTCGCGCAGCCCAACCTCCTCACCACGCTCAACGACGCTCTGCGCGAGGTGCGGGGGAATAAAGATAATGCCGCCACGTCTACCGAGAACGACATCTCCCGGCAGGGCGGTTGCCTCGCCAATGCGGACGGGGATGTTGATGCCGGTCAAGGTGACGTTGGCGATACCGGTCGGATCCACGCCGCGCACGAAGGTCGAGAAATCTGGCAGGTCGTAAATGCCGTCGAGGTCGCGGATACCGCCGTCAATCACCATACCGGTCTTCGTCTTGGCATAGATTGAGTTACCGAGGTTGTCGCCCGCGAAAGTGCCTTCCTTCACTTTGCCGAACAGATCAACGACGATCACGTCATTTTCGACGAGGGTGTCAATCACCCACGAGTTTTGCCCGCCGATGCGCCCATCTTTCTCCCCCTGCGCGGCGACTGCACCGTGCAGATCTGGACGCTGGT
>JAPUIP010000681.1 GCA_027296925.1 Candidatus Poribacteria bacterium
AACTCTCTAACATCATCGTGGACGGCAAACCCATTGGTGGCCTGGGTAATGCCGAAGCGGCCTGGCACTCGGATATGACTTACGTGGAAAACACTCCCCCGGCAAGCGTTCTGCTCGGCGTGGAAATTCCCGAACACGGCGGAGATACGTACTTCGCTGACCAGAACGCCGCACATGAGGCAATTCCTGACCAGCTACGGCATCGAGTGGAAGATTTGACAATCAAACATGACGCAGCACACACCAGCGTCGGCAGACTCCGACCGGGGTTCGAGGCCTTCGAAGATCCACGAGAAGCGCCGGGCGCTGTACACCCCATCGTCCGGACTCATGATGAAACAGGTAAACATGCCCTATACCTCGGCCGTCGAGAGTGGGCCTATGTTCCTGGATTGTCCCTCGAGGACAGTGAGGCGCTACTGGATGAACTGTGGTCATACGCCGCCCTCGAAGAGAACGTCTGGCAGCAGCAGTGGCAGCCTGATGACCTCATCATCTGGGACAACCGCCGGGTGCTGCATCGACGGGATGACTTTGATCAGAACGCGCGTCGGCTCATGAAACGTTGTCAGGTATTAAGCCGCCATGCAGCCTCCAGCTGAGACAGTCACTTTTACAACCCCCGATGGGCGCCGAGAACGCACCGTATCCACTCGGCGAAGCATTCTCGACAGCACACGCGGACTGATACTCTCAGGTAATTTTGATCCAACGGCGGGTGCCATCGCCGACCACGCCGGTATCACCAGGCGCACCCTCTTTCGACACTTTCCCGATATGGAAACGCTTCACCGGGAGATCATCCTCGATGCACAAAGTTACGCACAAACGGTAATGGATGAACCCTTTCCCTCCCATCTACAAAACCTTCACGAGGACCTCGGCACAACGGATCGTAGGCTTGGTCTTTTGCAGATTGTGATCGAGCGACGGGTTCGTATATACGAGTACCTGTTCCCCTTGCACGTTTCCTCCGTCTACCAACGATATCGCTCAACCGCGACCGAACGGGCTATTCGTGCCAGTGTTCGTAGACGGCGAAAGCGCTTGAAGGAAATTTTTCCGGACTCAATGGCGCCGGATGCCCTGATGTTCGAATCAGTGGACGGGATATTGAGCATCGAGTTCTGGATCAGTTTGCGGCGAGACCAAAAACTTTCTGTCGCACGAGCAACACAGGTTCTGCAATACGCCGTAACGCAGATGATTGGCAGAACTAGCGAGGCTCCGCGAAGCAGATAGTGAGATAAACAAGGAGATTGGATGATGAGAAACATGATGCAAGGCGCGTTGATGGTCACCATGATTTTCACGTTGTGCGTTGAGGCGCAGCCGACGGAGAGTGAAAAAATAGATCCAAAGCTCTGGTACACGCTTGCAACGGTGGAAGGACGGGCCGAGTTGTTTACACACTGGGAGCGTGTACATCCGCATGCTGTCCTTCCTGGCGCCACGGCTCCGAGAACCTACAAACGAAACACAGTTTCAATCGATGAGGTCACGTATGAGTTGGATGGGAAGACGTACACACTTACGGACTATATCAAGAGAGGAAATGTCTCCGGCTTGATGGTTATTCAGGACGGAGAGGTGAAACTGGAATATTACGGCCACGGCCTTGATGCTCAAAGTCGTAACCATATCTGGTCAGCTACCAAGAGTTTTACTTCCACTTTGATAGGAATGGCGCTGTTCGATGGTACGATTTCCAGCCTCGATGATCCCGCGGAAAAATATGCACCTCAATTCAAAGGCACGGCATATGGAGAGACTTCACTCAAACACTTGTTAATGATGTCTTCCGATATCGCCTACTTTCATTTTAAGGGAAAGCCGGATCGTAATGACATGTATGACGATCTCATTCAGAAAGGCGGGGATTTCGACAAATGGGCTGCTGCGTTAGGGCGGCGCGTTCCGGGCGGTACAGATTTCAATTATATCGCGACCGACACACACGTCCTCGCCGCAGTACTGCGTGGCGCCTACGGTAAGCCGTTTGTCGAAATCGTTCAGGAAAAACTCTGGGAGCCCTTCGGCTTTAATGAAGCGCAATGGGGGCTGGATTCACACGGCCATGCTACCGGGCATTTTGCTCTCTCACTAACGCTGCAGGACTTCGCCCACCTGGGGCAGATTTATCTCGAAGATTTGAAGTTGAACGGACAACCCACCGTCTCTGACGACTGGTTCGAGTTGGTCGCGAACGCGCAGTCCCCTTCTCACGAACCCAGTGTAGATGACGAAGGAAAAATAGCAGAAGGCTACAGCTTTCAGTTTTGGCTGCCGGCAGACTACGATCAGGAATTTATGGCGGTCGGAGCCTTCGGCCAATACCTATGGATAGACCGGAAGCGGGATTTTGTCGCCGCACAGTTCTCAATCGGGGGAGAACGGGGGCAACACGGGATAAGCTCAAATGAAAAAGAAGCCGTCATGCGTGCTCTGGGTACTTTCGTGTCTAAACGCTGACGCGTTCCGCTGCGAGCTGTGCCTGTGCGTCATCAACTTCTGAACGTCGCAACCGAATCCCAAGGCTCAACAAAAAGGCCAACGCGAACGGAACGCCGGTGCCGGCCATCATGTAGTATTTGAGGAGTTCCTGGGTTTCAAACGTCTGTTCGGGTGCCAGACCCTCAAACCCGGTCATCGCCAGCAAAAACATGGTTAACGACGGGGCCAACAGATAACCGGATTTAAACCCGGCGTTGTACACCCCAACAAAAGCACCCTCGCGCCGACGCCCGCTTCTCACTTCATCGATGTCACACACGTCAGCTACGATGGATAGCGGAAGGATCTCGACCATCGTGTTGCCTATCGGCAGTGCGAGGGCATGAAAAACGAAGTAAAGGTAGGGTTGGTGAGGATCGAAACTGAACAGGGCCGCAACAGGCACCAGCAAGCTCAAACCCATGCAGACTTTCATCAGCCTGACTTTCTCGATGCGCTGGCCGAGACGGCGGATCAATAGATTCAAACTCATACTCGTGATCACGCCCAGCACGGTGGCCTGAAACAGAAGCGTGGCGAAAGCCCCTTTATCACCGTCGTAAATCACATACGTGATCAGGTACGCCGCAAAACTCACCGAAAAGTACTGACCGATGCCGTAGATCAGCACGGTAAGCACGAGAAAAATGAACGGCCGGTTGCTGAGCGTAATTTTTACGGCTTTCATTATCGGTATCGGCGGATTGCGCTCCGTCCGCACGTCTTCTCTGGTGCCGATAGCGGTGACCATCCCAGTCGAAATAATGATGATGCCCACCACAAGCATCACGACGGCGATGCCGGTTTGTTCATCCGGAAACAGATCGGGGTCGGTTGCGAGCATGTATGGCAGCGTCGCGAGGATCACAACCGGCACACCGATCATGTGGCGCCAGGCAACAATGCGTGTGCGCTCCTGGTAGTCGGTTGAAAGTTCGGCGCCAAGTGCGTAATACGGCACGACGGCCACCGTGTGGGATACGTAATAGAGGAATTTGAAAATCAGAAAGTACACGAAAATGGAAACCACGGTTGGAGCGGGATCCCAGAACATCACAAACTGCGGCATCCACGCCATTGGAAAGACGATGCCAAGCGCGATGGATCCCCACAGAATCCAGGGGCGGCGGCGGCCCATCTTCGATTGCGTTCGGTCCGACCATTCTCCCACCAGCGGATCGGTGGCGACGTCCAGAATTTTGACCAGCGGTTGACCTACCGCAATC
>JAPUIP010000682.1 GCA_027296925.1 Candidatus Poribacteria bacterium
GTAAATCACGACAGCCGAGTAAACAATCACCGCAAGAAAGATCCACTTTTTGCCCATGTGGAACCATCTGGTATCCGGCGTTTCAGTCGCGTCTTGAGCAAAGGCGATGTTGCATCCATACGCAAGCACCAGTATCAAGACAACCAGCCACGGCGTCATTCTCGTATACCTCATCGGTTTGCTAGTCCCTCCTTAATTTTTTCGTTTTATGAATTCAACTTTTGTCTCAGCAATTGGGCGTCGGCATCGATTTCTAAGTTGTAGCTTTCAAGTTCTTCAGCGCGTGCTGCTTGGATGAGGCGTCTATCGCCTTCGATGAAAAAGTCAACGCCTACCATCAGAGCAAAAGCCAGATGGAGCGCATCGTCAGCGGAGATGTGATGTTTGACAATCAGGCCGATAGATTGGTATGATAATCAATTCGGATCATTCGTCGCAAAGCACCTGATAGATCATGTGTCGTTCCGCAATTCCTTTCAGCTTAAACAGACCGATGCATTGACACCGAATCTCATCAATCGCTTTGATTTCTTCATGCACATGTTCCGTAATGAAGATGGCGTCTTTGAGCGGGAGCTCAGCTTTGAGAATTCCGCCATCGACTTCAAGCATCTCGTTCGGTTGAAGACTCGCAACCCGAAAGGCACAGTTGACGGCATCCCCATATCGATCATTCTCCCACCCAACGCGGGTTTCCCCGGAGTGGATACCGACGTGAATGCCGATTGGCACCTCAAGTGTAGACGTCTGATTATACGCATCAATCTGTTTGAGCACCGTCATCACGACCTCGATCGCATCCTGTCGCGTGAGGAAGGTCATCAGAAAATCCTCGCCCTTGCTCCTCAAGAATTGGACGTTGTGTTCTCGGCAAATGGGAAAAATCACCTCGCGCAAAACCTGGAGCACCTCCATCAGCAGATTGGCGCCATAGCGGTTTGCAATTCCTGATGAGTCGCACAGATCAATGACGGCGATGACCTCAGTCCGATAGTCTTTGGGGGTGACATCCTCCGGAGACGCCACCATGCGTTCAGGCTGATGCAACGCTTGAGCGTTCAGGTAGTCAGCAAACCCGGATGAGAACAGGCGATATTTGCCATCTTTTTCAATGACATATCCATCCCGCTGCAGTTTCATGAGCGCATCCTGCTGTTCTGGCGGGATTTCGCTGCCCTCAAGAATTGTGCGGATTGCCGTTCGATGCAACGAATCCAAGTGTTCCCACAGAAAACTAAAGTGCTGATCCGCTTCCTGATGAAATAGATCTGTAATCTCGGTGAGATCGGGGCTGTCCGTGTCTGGGTAGTCGAGCAGATAATCGAAAAACGCCGCGGAGGCAATCTGGAGGAAAAAGGGGAAGTGCCCAGCGAAATCGAGCAGATAATCGACATAATCTTGCAGATTGTATCCCGCCGCTGTCGAGGGTTCGCAAATTAACTGTTGGGCCTCGGCGTGCGTCAATGGGCCAAGCCGCAAGTTCCAGAAGATATTGAAAAACGGAGATTCCGCAATCTCTTTGGTATGGCACAGATGCTGAAGTTCGCTTCCTGAAGAGAGGATGTAGGCAACGTCGTAGCGGTTGGCAATTGACCGCAAAAATGAGAAAAACTCCGGATCGAAATTCTGATTCTTCGTGATGGCATCAAACTCGTCAAACAGAATAATGAGTTTGAGGTGCTCGCGTTCCAGGCGGGCAACAAGCTGCCGCATCCCCTGATAGCCGGGCTGCTCCCCAACCGTGAACCGTCCATCCAATGCTTCGTTGAGGAACTCAAAAAGGTGATCAAAAAAGTCGGACAACGTCCCGACTCGTTCTTCCTGCAGGTCGATAAACACAAAGACGAAATCATCCGGCGGGTTGAGATACTTCGCTCGATTGGCTTCGTGGTAGATGTAGTTCAGCAGGGAGGATTTCCCAATCCGCCGATCACCAACGATAGAAATGCATTGCGGGTGAGAGGCGGAGAGACGCGAGTAAATTCTCGTAATTTCACGCTTCCTGCCGTAGAATTCCCGTGGATCTTTAATCATCGACCGATTGAGGTATGGATTTCTAAGGATTTCCATGTGCTTGTTCTCCCCTGTTATGTGTGGGAGTCAGTTGTCAGTTGTAGCGTCAGCAGCGATTGTAGCACGTTATCGAGGATGTGTCAAAGGGAAAATCGCGGCGCAATTGTGTTTCCCTATCGCTGCGCACGAATATCATCGATCAAGCCCTGCAACCCGTTTTCCGCGAAATAATCCGGGTTCATTTCCCGCACGCGCTCCAGGACGCGAATGGCTTCGGCGAGTTCGCGCTTTCGCTCATAGATGAGCGCCATTCGGTGATACGCCCTTGCGTTGCGAGGGTTGAGATGGATGAGCTGTTGAAACGCCTCCAGCGCTGCGTCATCTTCGAGCATTGCATTGTGTTGCAGTCCACGCTGCCAATAGACGGTTGTCGGCGCGTTTTGTAAGATCGAGATCGTCATGCGATGGGTATCACCCAGCTCGCGATGCGGTTCATACGAATAATCCAGCTTCAACCGATTGAGGTAGACCGAGCCACCGACCGTCCATTCACCGATGTCAACATCAATCCCATCTCCTGAACGGGAGCCGCGGGATTGATATCCACCACGCACCGACACATGGATCGGATAGAGGTAGCGGAGTTGGTATTCTCCCCCGACGGCATACCGCCAATCCGAATCCCCCGACGTCTTGCTGCCCCCGACAGCGAGGGTCAGTTGATCGGCCAGAAAACGATACGCAATGCCGAGATTGATGCGGGGCGGAATCTTTGCCGAATCCGCGCCCTCGGCGTCGAGACCGACATCTCGAGTCAAACCGTGTAGCATTATCCCAATCTGTGGAGAGGAAGATACTGGAAAGAAACGTGGCGTACGGATGAGTACAGCGCCATCAATTCCAATGCCGGTCCGATCCCGGCGGGCATCCACCCGATAATGATTGAGATTGAAGCCGACCGCCAATTCGTAGTCTTTCACACGCGCAACCGCTTTGCCGACGGAGAGCGTCCACAGGCGTTCCGCATACCCGGCGCGTTCGTCGAGGATAGCGCCTTGCTCATCCGCCGTAATCAGCCCGTGCGTGCCGACATTGAGATAGCTGATGCCAATCGGAAACCGCGACGTCGGAAATGCGACGCCGATGAAATCTTGATTGAGCCCTGTCGAGTCCGACGTATAATCGAAGTATTTCTCACCCAGTGTGAACAGATTGGTATGCGAAAACGTGAACTCCGGTTGCAGCAATGACGTAAGCCCTGCAGGATTCCAGCGGGTCGCGTTGGCGTCATCCGCGATTGCGACAAACGCCTCTCCGAAGGTCCGGGCCCGTGTTCCAGTGATGTCAGTTGAAAAGGCGCCGCGCCCGGCGTCGCCATACACGGAAACCGTCAGACTCAGCAGGAAAACGGAACAGACTTGGCAGATTAACAGAGTTATTTCTTTGGGTATTGCCATTCAAATATCTCCTGGTGTCAGGAAAAATTGAAGATTGAAGATTGCCCAACTGAGAGTATGGAAAGATGAGAACGTAGCCGGTGAATCGCAGCACTTCTACGACTTTTTCAGTTATCGGGACAGATTCCTGACGGGTTGGACATGAAAGCCTGTCGTGTGTCAGTCGGGTATGGCAAAGCCGACCCCATTAGGATCAGGATAAGGGCAAAAATCATGAAATCGCTTCATACCGACCACTTCAGTGGTCGGCGTTTCATCACGGATCTCCAGCGGTGGATTTCAATCCATCGCTCCCAAACTCGCCACCGACTCAACTCGGCGGTGGGAGGGAGTTATGACGCTCCGATCCTTCGGCTTCGCTCAGGACTGAAACGGTCGGTATCTCCGTGTTTGGCACAGCAGCCTGCTTAACCTGATCCGTATTGAGTATGGCAAAGCCTACCCGACACCAGAACGTCGGGTAGTGCTGCGCACATACCCGATGCTTTCGGCAAGCTCAGCACAGGCTCTACATCAGTGAAAAACTCGTAACACTTCCTAACTTTTCACCTGCTTTTCCGATTCTTTCTGGACAGCAGATGTTCTCGATACTCGCTGTATAATTTTGCCTGATCGTGGCGGTTCAACGCTTCGGCAGTCACAGCAAGTAGTTCAAGATGATCCGGGTTCCGGCGGTTCTGGGGCAACCCATCCAGATAGTGCCCCCACAGTTTGTTGATAAGGGAACGCGGCGCGGCAGGAAGATCCGACGGGTGGCTGGCTAAGTATTGCCGTTGATCGGTTATGGTGAGAAAGGTTTCCACGGCTTTATGGGTTGACTTTAGCGCATCGTGTGCAAGGGCGGTCATATATCGCCCGCGATCGGTTTGCACTTCAGCCAAGCCAAACGCAGTCAAGGCTTTGGTGTAGGCTTCTTTCTCAAAATAGCTTTGTCCGAGCGCAACCGGATCGGGAAATACCGTGAAACGGATATTGATTTCGTTAGCGCGATACAGATGGGAATTGCCGGCCTTGTCTCTCAATTCGATCTGCACAACCGTCCACTTTTCGATTGCCGATGGGGAGGCGATGATGGCATGCCGAAACACATAACTTTTCACCTGATCCGATTTTTCAACGCCATCGACGGCGTGTGGTTCTAGATGTAATCGCTCATTGTTCCCCGATTGCCCCAACGCCAAACTCGCTGATTCCACACCCAATCCATCATCGCTGGCAATAATGGTAATCGACACGTCATCGCCCGGAAGAAGAAGATTTGGATCCGGAGCGGTTCGAGAGGCGGAGAAATCAACGCGCATTAGTTGAGGCGCTGTGATATCTAGCGTGACGGTGATTGGCAGGTGAATATCCTCATATCCGGCAAGCACAAAAGTTTTGGCTTCAGTGTTCAGCACCTGTCGTCCAATGACAGTAATGCTGTATTCTTGTGCCAACTGCAGCCAGTTGTCCTGCTCAAGGCTCAGGTGGAAGATACCATCATCGCCAATTGACCGCTGATTCATGATGTTGCCATTCTGCCGAAACTGCACGCTTAAATTGTCGACTGGATTTCCCCTCGAATCCCGGACGGTGCCGTGAACACCGATTGGCTGAAGCGTAAACGGCTCCAGCGTGTACGCTGTGTCGTATTCCGTGAGTTCAATCTCTTGAGGCGGTGGCCGGCGAAACCCGGACTTTTGAACCCTCACGTAGTAGCGCCCTTTTTTCAACGCCAACTGAAGAGGCGTTCGTGCCGGACGCCGGCGCCCAACTCGATCTGGCGGGGGTAATGGCCCCCTGGGTCGGTTCCGCGGCGGCTCGATACGCCCCCGTTCAGCAGGTCGAATAAAAACCTCCGCGCCGGAGGGATTCGAGGTGACCTGTAATGTTGGCAACGGAGGGAGCACGACGAGAACCGGATCCAGTTGCCACGGATCAAAAATCTGCGTTTTCTGCTTTCCAGTTAGCAAACCTTTGAGGTGTTGCTGTATCTCGCTCACGGAGAGGCGGCGATCCCCGCTGATGTCTGCGGCCTCCGTTTCCAAAGTGGTCAGCAATGCCGGAGTTAGCACGCCATCAATGGCGTCCTTGTCCGGTTCGCTCGCGGATAAAACGAGCGCATTCTGCAGCGATGCCACATCGCCCTCTTTGACGGGGCTCACGCCATCCAACGCATCGCCGGTGACGCTGCCAAACCCTTTCACCGAGGCGTCCCCCGGATGGCCGCGAAACGAACAGTCGAGAACGATCAGCACAACGTCTGTTTGAATTCGAGCCAGCCATTGCAGCAACTCATCATCGCGGAGGTAAGTCTCCGCCTCGTTCGCCTTTGCGTCACTCAGAAGCAGACATTCATCGTACCCATCTTCTTCGTCAGGCGGCATGCGTTCATCGGGGATTCGTGACCCGCGCCCGCTGAAGTAAAAGATCACCAGTTCAAACGGCGCCTGCATCGCATTTTTCGCAAAGGTGTCGATGCCCGCCTTGAGATTTTCTCTTGTCGCTTCGTCGTTGATTAAGGTATATCGCTGATAGCCACGCTGCTTCAGAAAATCACTGACGTTCTGTGCGTCCCGTGCGGCCAACTGCAAGTCGGGAATATTGGATTCCTCGGGATAATCGTCAATCCCGACGATAATGGCGGCTCTGGGTGCCGTCTCCCCTATCTGCGGGTTCAGCAACGGAAGCCACAGGCAGAACCATAAGATTTTGGTGACGACACGCATGGTTGACCTCCTTATAACGTAAAACGTGATTCGTGAAACGTAACAACATTTAAAGTTTCCAGTTTTCGCCTGCTTAAAAAATGACTCCTTGAAGCGCCAATTGAAATCACGAACGCCGAAACAGATTTTTTAATTTGCCAAACATCGTTGTTTGAGACGAAACGGGTACGCGGTTTTTCCCTCTGCCACTTGGCGGCTTTTTCTCATCCGCACGTGGCGACTTGCGCCAAACGTAGTCCTCGAAGCCGGATGAGAACAGGAAGTGCCGCTCGTCTGCACGCACCAGATACCCTTTCTTCTCCAACGCCGCAAGGACATACCGCTTAGCGGGCTCGACGCCCTCCTGTTGGACAATCTGCAAAAAAACATCGCGTTCGTCGGGGGTCGCATGCTCCCAAATGTAATCGAAATGATCGTTCGCTTCGCTGAAAAATGTGGAGCGAATTGTGTCGTAATCCTTTTGTGCGAGCTTCCCCGTTTGACTTTTCTTGTCGAACACTTTATCGCACGCAATCTGCAGGAAGAACGGGTAATTCCCCGCCAGATCCAGGATAAATTCGGTTTCTTGCTCGCCAAGTGGAATCCCCGCCTCCGCTGAAGGTTCCTGAATCAATTGAATCGCTTCTGCGTCCTGAAAGCCGCCCAGCGGGATAGGGGTAAAGATATTGAAGAAGGGGGATTCGCGTACATGCTGGTGCTGGGAGACCTGCTGAAGGTCTTGGCGCGACGTTGTCACGTAAGCGACGTCGTTGTTGTTCGCGATTGAACGCAGAAATGAGAAGAATGCGAGATCAAACGCCTCGTTGCGACCCATTGATTCAAACTCATCAAGGAGCAGGATCAGTTTAATCTCTTGCCCTCCTAGCGTCTGAATAAGCCTCCGAAAACTCTCGTAGAAATTATCCTGTCCGTTTGTAGGCGATGGTAGCGCATCAGTCTTTGCATGGATGCCCCGAAACAGCATGTCGAAAAAGCCCTCCGGATGCAAATCGGCTTTCCCCTGTAGGTCCACCAGGACGAAGATAAATTTCTCAGACGTTTCAAGGTAGCGCCGGGTGTTCTGCTCGTGGGCGATAAAATGCAAGAGGGATGACTTGCCGATCTTGCGTTCTCCGATAATTGACAGACATTGTGGGCGTGTTGCGGACAAACGGGAGAAAATCCGTCGCAACTCTCGCATGCGTCCATAAAATTCGGAGGGGGTTGTAATCGCCATGCGATTGAGGTATGGGTTTTTCACGATTTGATTTCCTTTTTGGTATTGGGTTCCAGCTTATTTTGCCAATCCGCAGTCCGATCCTCTTGGTGCCTACGTCTCAGCCAATTCATTGAGCAGACTCCAGATCGAATGCTCCGATTGCATCCAGAGTCGCGTGAGATCCATGAGGTAGTAATAGGCATTGGGCTGGTAGGGACTTTGCATGATGAGATCCCGCTCCGTGAGAATTTCCAGGGCCTTACGAATTTCTGACATGGGTAGGTCCAGGGCATGCTCAGCGAGTTTGGCTTCAATCTCTTCTGGGGGCACGGTCGCGTTTTGGGTGTAAAACAGCGGAGCGAGCGCGGACAACACGCATTTTTCCCCACGACTGGATTCGCTCCAGATGTACGCAAAATGGTAGGGCGTGTTGGCAACAACGATTTCCGTGCTGACCTTCTCGACGATTTCAGGCGTCACCCGCTTCTGATGGACTTCGGTCAGATATTCCACGACCTCCTGACAAACCAACTGCGTGAAATAGGGTTGGCCTGCCGTGATTCGCAGGAGTTTTTCAACGGCTCCGGGGGTATAATGAACAAAGCCTTTTACCGGTCCCGTAACCAATCGTACCGCTTCCTCACGCCTCAGAAAACTCACCTTTCTCGGGATCGCAGCGTTGAACATAAACGCCCACTGCCGGTTTTCCATGCGTTCAAATTCCCGGGACCCTGCGAAAATGAAGGCGAGATTTTCGCGATTTTGCATCAGATGTCGAAGGTACGAGAAGATTTCATTACTGAGGTCCCCTGATTCGATTTTCGTCTGTAAAATCTCATACTCGTCGATCAAGAAGATTAGGTACTGCCCTTCAATGTGTAGAGAAATCGCACGCAGAAAATCGTTAAAGATCTGAAACGGTTCGTTATCGGATTGATCAAACCGCCCCTCAATCGAGTCGAGGTTAGTCTGAAATCCTGATCCGCTTTCCTCGCCCTTTGCACCAACGACGGCGTCATGTGTTTTTTGGGCAATCATCTTCAAAAATCCACTGGTATTCACACCCGCCATTTCCTGAAGATCAACGAAAACCGGGATAAACGTCGGGCCAAGGGCGCCGTTAAAGATCTGAAGCAGCACAGAAGTTTTGCCCGTGCGCCGACCACCGTACAGCACAATCGTGATGGCCTGTGAACTCCCACGCAGCCGAGACTGAATAAACTCAAACAGGTCTCGCCGCCCGAAAAACATATCCGTTGTACTGATCGGTTTGCCCACGAGATAAGGGTTGGGGATTTCCTTAAACTGACCACGCCGGCGGATGAGGAGATACACGCCAACGAAGGCGACGCCTACAAAAAGCGCAACGCCAATCACCCAGGGTGTTCGATTGGGATTCAGTTGCTTGAGTCGCTCGCGCGCCCTTTCGGCTTCCTCACTTCCCGCCGGCGCGAGCTGTTTGACCGCATCCCAATAGATCTTCGCCGAATCCGCCTGACCCAGGAGGTCTGCGGCGGTACCGGCGTAAACCAGGTTGCTGAGATTCTCTGGATCTGATTCAAGCACGCTATCGAGGCACGCCAAAATCTGATCTAGGTCTGATTGAATCTCCGGCACAGACAGGCGCTCCACGGACAGGTGGGATACCATCGCTGCACAGTCACCGCGTTGCAAGCGTTCACCAACCAGTTGTGTCCACGCAACCTGAGTGACGGTCAGATCGCAACGCAGGTCTTCGGTACCTTCGTAGACAAAGGTGTTTAGCCCGCGATAGAGCTCTTCGCCTTCAGCTTCCAACTGGTAGGTTTTTCCAACGGTTAACACCGGTCCCAGGTTCTCAAATCGAAAATTCCCCTCATCATCGGCGGTTACGCTCGTATCCGGTAGGGGCTTTTCTGTGGCATCCGAAGCCGCGCCATCAACTTGGATGGGGGTCAGATCGGCAGGCGAAACCCCTTCGACTTTCAACTCCCCTGGGGAGACTGAAACATCAACCTCCCTATCAGGGGTTATCCGGGGAAGCGGAAACGCCACGATCTTTACCCTCGCATTGGGCACGGGCCTTTCCGCGGCATCCGAAACCGTACCATACACTTGGATGGGGGTCAGATCGGCAAGCGAAACGGACTCGACTTTCAACTCCCCTCGGGATACTGAAACATCGACCTCTCTTTCATAGAGGCGATACCCGGATTTCACGACCTGGATGCGGTGCGGTCCCGCTCGGACGTCCTTGCGTTGCCCTTGATCATCATCAATATAAAAATCGGCATCACTCAGATCTCTACGAATTTCGATAAGAGACGGCAACTTGAGAAATAGACCATCTGCTCGGGTGTAACGAATCGAAGGGAGGTGCGCCGTCAGGGCTTGTTGCACTTCCTGGTTCGTAATCAGCCGATCTCGATTCAAGTCTGTATTTTCGTCCATGAGGATTTCGCTGAGATACGCTAGCAGTCCGGATTGTGGCACATTCGACGCATCTGGAGCCGATTGTACCCGCCAGAGTGTTGGCATCCCCAGATAATTGAAAGGATTCGTTTCAGGAAGCGCCCTACCCGCCTGAAGGTATCCCTCCACGATGAGCAGGATATTGTCCGCCTGCAATTTGGTTCGGATCGGTTTGAGCCAAGCTTCAAGCATCCCCGGCGAAATGTAGGAGGTATTTGAACGGCCCAAGATCGCATCTTGGGGCAGGAGATAGAAAGCATTTGGATCGGCTGTTTGGGAAAGGTATCCGCGGAAGTAAAGGAGGAGCTGACTGTTTTCATCCAGCCTCTCGTTCAGGGCGCCCAACTTTTTCTTGATTTCACTCAATGCTTTTTGCTGAACATCAATCAGGTGCGTATACCCACCAACCTGTTTCAGTGTATCTCGAAAGCGCAAGCGGGCCTCTGCTTCGTCCGACAGGTTTGGGAGGCCTACGTCTTCGTAGTTACTCATGTCGACAAAGAATGCCCACGCCTCCAGATCTGGCGTATGAGTTTGCGTCTGCGCCTCCAACGGCGCAAAGAGCGAACTGATCATGATTAACAGCCAAAGTAATCGGCAATTCAATTTTTTCATCGGATGACCCCCTCCTCAGTCAATCGTTGACTCGTCCCAATTCAGTTTGAAATTCCGCAAAAAACACATCGGCATCAGCGAGCATCGCATGGGCTTTCATTCCGGTGCGACATTTCGACAGTACTCGTCCCCAGCGTCATTATGCACCCATCACGCATGATTATATCAGGGTTGGTTCGATTGTTCAACATCTTTAAGTTATGGGGATTGGATGGCACTCACTGCTACCAGCGCCAAGATGGAATTAATGTGCAGCAGTCCGCAAGGTATCATTCTTAGGGCGCAGAGCAAAGACCGCCCGGAACGAGGCCGAAGGGATGACAAACTCCGTCAAGTTGCGTCTGATGCTATTTCGATGTTCGCGGAGGGGAAAATGAGTGGATGAGGGTGGATAATACGAGAGGCATAGGCATCAAGTTAAGGACGCTGAGCGTCTAGGCGACCCCATCTAGGCGACCCCGTCCAGCCCTGCATTCCCACGCCGGAAGTGAAATCCTTCGGGGCTCAGGACAAGTTGCCCGTTATGGAATCCCGCCTGTGCCAAGCTTCGAGGTAAGCTTCGAGGGAGGGTGCTTGTCCCGCCTGTACCGAACTTTGAGGGGCCTGTGCCGAGCTTCGAGGTGAACTTTGAGGGGCGTGGGAACGAGCAACGCCCACCTTGAGTTTCGGGCGAATAGGCACACACGGGAGGTAATGAACCTCAACAATCCAGTACCCGTAAGGGTTTCGATAGGTTGGCAGGGAGAAATCGCCGGGATTGACTAGGTACACGAATATGCAACTTAACTTTGATTTTACCGAGAGTACATGGTACGATTTAGCGTACCATTCGCTGATGGAGGAAATATGGAAATTCGCGCAGCAAAGACCAGTGAATTTGACGAAATTACGGATCTGTTATGCACAGCGTTCGTCGAAAAATGCAGACCGAGATACGCCAGTCAATTTTATCAAGATTCCAGTTTCCAATTGCATCAGTCGCGCGTCTGCGTCGTCGATGGAAAGATTGTCAGCCATGTTCGTGTCTCTGACCGATCCATCTACATGGGTCAATCCGTTGTCAAACTCGGCGGGGTTGGCATGGTTGCGACGTTGCCCGAGTATCGCAGACGCGGTTATGCGTCAGCCCTGATGCAGGATGCAGTTGCCTACATGGAGAGTCAGGGCTACGACCTCAGTCTGCTCTTTACCACGATCCAGCCGTTTTACATGAACTTTGGCTGGGCGTCTTTTCCCCAGACGAACTTCCAATTAGAACTTCGGGGCAGAAAGACATTCGAGCCGTCATCATGGACCACTCGCCCGTTTGACGCTCAAAGAGACCTGACGCAAATCAGCCAAATCTACAACGAACACAACAAGCATCGTACCGGAACAGTTGTGCGTTCCGAGCAACATTGGCGGGACGGCTATTCGCATCAAGTCGGTATGCTGCCCTCGCTTGTCGTCGAAAGGGATGGCACAATCGGCGCCTACGCGAATCTTGGATTGCCCGCAGATTCTCAAGATGCCGAAGACATGGATGCATTTTTGGCAACGTACTACCCGAATCTGAGGGAAGTGGGCTATCGGCGCGAACACCCTGACAGCCTCCACGCCCTCAGCCGTGCAATCTTGGAGCAAGCTTATGAAAGGGAGGTCACGCGCATTTCAGGGCGTTTGCCCAGGCATCACCCGCTGACCATACTCTTGAGTGAGGAGAGCGGCAGCCCGTTATCGTTCTCAATCGAAGAACGGGCGATGTACCGCGTCATCTCGCTGAGTTCGCTCTTTCAGAAGCTGATTCCAGAGTTTGAGGCGCGATTGCAGAACGCGGACATGACGGAGCGATCCGGTTCGTTTCGTTTCCTTGTTGGAAACCAGATGTGTACGCTAACCGTGAATCGGGGAACAGTTCGAGTCACAGCGGACGAGCGCGGCCCAACAGACGTGAGCTTGGATACCTATCGTTTCCTGAAGCTGCTTTTTGGGGATGCGACGTTTGCGCAGTTAGATGAATTGAACCGCGTCAAAGGACTCAGCCTGCAATCGGATGAAATCGCAACCCTCTCCGCACTTTTCCCGAAGGGAGAGCCGATGCATTGGATCTGTGACTATTTTTAGTCGGGCGGAGACCGGTACTGGGGTTGTTGACGATTAAATACGGCGCGGCAGAGCCTGTCCTCTCAGCCGAGGGTAAACTTCCACGTGTCGATGAGACTGTCCATCCGCTTCATTTCGATCTGGATGCCCTGGAGCTACACAATGGTCCCGGGTTGGGCATCTTTGCCGACTGGAATTGGCTTTCCTTCGACCTCGACTTTGACCCACTCGCGACTCAGCAGATCAAACAGACTCATGACTTCTTCTCTCTGTGTGAGACTGTCAAGCGGAACTTCAAACGTAAGCGTGGCAAACTCCTCTTTCTGCACATCACCCTCTGTGTTGAATTTCATTGGGGTGATTTGAATCTTCCTCAACTTTGCGTCCATAATATTATATCGCTCCTTAAATTTCGCGTGTGGTGATGATGGAAATCGTCTTCGGCATTACCATCATCGGTGCGGTTTTCATTGATCATTCAAAGATTTCAGCGACCTGGCACTGAAAACCGGGAATGACATCATCACCGGTTAAGATATCTTCATCAGAAAGCATCTCGACCGGCTGATTGGCTTTGTAGACGTAAACTTCACGGGATTTGGGATAAACCACCCAGATGCACTTGACACCGGCTTGGAGACATTCATTCACCTTTTCGAGAATTTCTCTCGGTCGATCATTCGGCGAGATGACCTCTACGGTCAGATCGGGAACGATTTCTAAGTATCCATCGAAAGGTTCTTGAGGAATTCGTTCTTTTGCAATGAAAGCGGCATCGGCGGCACGAACGCTATCCGGATGTCGCGCCGTGTAAAAGCCTGTTTTCGCTGCGCACATTTCGCCGAGGCCATTTTCCTGGACATACTTTCCAAGAAATAACGCAAGTTTGTGTGCCAACCTGCCGTGAACATATCCTGCTGGAGCGATCTGTATAATTTCCCCTTTCACCAACTCGACATGCCCTATCAGTTTCGACGACATCTCAAGTAACTGTTCTCCGGTGATTTTCTCTGGCACTTGCACAGGCCTCAAACTCCTTCCATTTCTGTCTCGTGGTGTGATGTTCATTAAAGCGCATCTAATGCAGACCCGATTGATGCACCCTCATGTACCACCTGTCGCAATGCGCGGACCATACCGGTTGGATTCGGGTGTTGGAAGACATTGCGCCCAAACGCAACGCCAATGGCACCAGCCTCCATTGCGCCTGACACGGTCATTATCACATCCCGTTGCGTGTCCATCTTTGCCCCGCCTAGGATTACAATCGGTATCGGGCAGGTTTCGACGATTTCGCGAAAGGTCGAAACGTCGCCGGTGTAGTTGATCTTGAGGATATCCGCGCCCGCCTCGAATGCCATGCGACAGATGTGCTTGAGGATTTCGATATTCTGCAGATCTGCTTCGGTGACTAAGCTACCCCACAACACCGGCTCCAGCATCAGGGGGACTCGCCACCGGTCACACTGCCGCGCAATCTCGGTGACGGCCTGGGCGTTGTCCGTGTGCGCCTTAAGGTCTTCACGCCCATAGATCATCAGCATTTTGACAGCAGACGCGCCAACCAGCAGGGCATCTTCGACCGCCACAGCCAGACAGTACGTCTCACCCCGACTGCTTTGATCAGGGAGAGTTGCTCCAAATCGCCGATCGACGGTAACGATAATCGAAGGCTTACCCCGTCCGCTGAAGAGGTGTTGGAAGCGTTTGGCAACACCCATACTCATGATAATCGCATCGGGGTTGCCAGCCATGATTTTCTCTAATGCGGGTTCTAGGTTGTCGATGCCAGGCACCGCGCCGTTAAGCCCGTGATCGATCGCAATGACGACTGTGTGCTTAGATTCGGCGTCGATCAGTTGCCCCATCCGAATGATTTTTCCAATTCCGTGTTGTGTCATGATTTAGGCTCCGCTTGGATGAGAAGGGCAGATTGGGTCCGGGGTGAAGTGAGCACAGGGATATTGCCATTATTTTTTACGTTTTACGATTTATAAAACGGTAGAAGCGCAACCGTTGCGTTCACTCGACCATCCGCGGTTTCGACTTCCACCCGGCTGCCACTATCCGTGAAGGCTGTCCGTACATAGCCCATCGCAATCGTTTTCCCAAGCGTTGGCGATTGGATCGCGCTCGTAATCCACCCGATCTCCTTTTCGCCATCGAAAATCAGATCTCCCCGTTGCGGTGGGGTATCGTGGTCGAGCGCCAATCCGCGAAGCAGCCGATTGGGGTGGCCACGGAATTTCATGCGTGCGACAATCTCCTGACCGATATAGCATCCCTTCTCGAAACTGATGGCGCACTCCAACTCGGCTTCGAGCGGAATGATTGAATCAGCCAACTCCGCTCCGTACCGGGGGATGCCTGCTTCAATCCGGAGGGAATGCAAGGCGGTCATTCCCACGGGTTGTGCGTCCAATGCACGTCCTTTTGTCAGGATAGTATCCCACAGCCATTCCATTGACGTGGAAGCGGTGTGAAGATTATAGCCAATCTCGCCGGTTTCGTTGGCACGGATACAGGCGACCGATTGCTCGCCGATTTGATGCAGGACCGAGTGATGTTCAGGGAGTCCACCGACATCGAGTCCGAAAGCGTCTTGAAGCAGGTCTGCCGATTTCGGACCATGTACGCCGATTGCCCCGGTCTCGTCCGTAAGATCTTCGATGGTCACATCGTCGGCGATCAGGTATTTGTCCAATTCTCGGTAGAGCGTCACCGCGGTTTCCGCGTTAGTTTCAACCCCGATCGCATCCTCGAAAACGTGTATCCACATATCGGTGATAATCTTGCCGCGATTCGTCAGAATGGTTGCGTAGTTTCCTTCTCCGACGTTGAGTCCTTCCACATCGTTGGAGATGATCCGATGCAGATATTTCGCGCGATCTTCCCCTGTGAAACGAAGTCTGCCGCGATGCGAAAGATCCAAAACCCCGACTGCCTTTCTCACGGCATGATGTTCCTGCTGTGGGCCGGTGAAATGAGTCACGAGCTCCCAGCCTTCACACACCTCCGCAAATGTCGCCCCAAGTGCGCGGTGGGTTTGATAAAGTGGTGTTCTTTTCATCTGATCAACCCTCTTTTGTCGAAATGAAGCTTGGCTTAGTCCTGATTTTCCACAAACGTTACACCGTTGATTATAGCGCACGGCGAAAAGGAAAGTCAAGAATCTTACACGAAGTTCAGCCGAGGCAATGCTTACAGCTCCGGGCTATACAGAATCGCCTCATCCAGCCGCTGATATTCAACGAGTTCACTCGAATCGAATAGGATGTCTAACTCCCGTTGGGCGTTCTCCGGGGAATCGGAAGCGTGAACGACGTTATGGGTGATGTCAATCGAGAAGTCGCCACGGATGCTGCCGGGCTCTGACTCGGTTGGCCTTGTCGCGCCATTCACCAGGCGGACGAGTTCGATCGCATCCCTGCCTTGAAGCGCAATCGCCACAATCGGCGTCGATGTCATGAATTGGATCATGTAGTCATAAAAAAACTTCCCCTGATGTGGTGCGTAGAGTTCATCCGCTCGTTCACGGGGAAGCTGCAGCAACTTCAGTCCAACCAGTTTGAGTCCTTTGCGTTCAAAGCGATCGATAATTTCGCCGATTAACCCGCGCTGGACGCCGTCGGGTTTGATCAGCACTAACGTTCTTTCTTGTTCCATTTAATCTCCTATGTACAGTAACGCATCATGCGTGATTCCTCTATCGTTCCAAAGCCCCTTTGATTCGGTCCAGTCCGCGATTAATCTCTTCGAGCGACGTGGCAAACGAGAGGCGGAGGTGTTTATCCGCACCGGACCCATTTCCCGGAATAACGCCGACCCTCGCATCTTCAAGCAGATAAGTCTTCATACCCATGCATCCATCGATTCTTCTTCCCTTGATGGTGCGTCCATAATGCGCGGAAAAATCCGGGAAGATGTAAAACGCCCCTTGCGGCTTGACATACGTGACCCCGTCGATCTCATCAAAGCGTTGGCAGATGGCGTTTCGCCGTTCCTCAAAAGCCTGGCGCATCGTTTCAACAGCCGTTTGCGGTCCGGTGAGCGCGGCAACCGCGGCCTTCTGCGCAATCGAGGTGGGGTTGGAGGTACTGTGCGATTGGATGCGCGACATGGCGCTGATCGCTTTTTCTGGACCGGCGGTGTACCCAATCCGCCATCCCGTCATCGAATACGCTTTGGACACCCCGTTGACAACGAAGGTGATCTCCTTAATCTCTTCGCTAAACGATGCGATACTCTGATGCTTCAAACCATCGTACAGCAAC
The DNA here is from genome assembly GCA_027296925.1 of Candidatus Poribacteria bacterium. Classification (GTDB taxonomy): domain Bacteria; phylum Poribacteria; class WGA-4E; order WGA-4E; family PCPOR2b; genus JAPUIP01. Next base: position 16,799 of record JAPUIP010000682.1, read on the forward strand.
GATTCGTAGATCTCGTCGGAGATGACGTAGCACCGGTGCTTGACGGCAATCTCAGCGATCTGTCTTAGCGCCTCGACATCGTAGACCGTACCTGTTGGGTTGCTCGGGCTGTTAATAATAATCGCCTTTGTCTTATCTGTGACGGCGCTTTCGATCTGTTCTGGTGACATGCAGAAGTTCTGCGCTGGTGTCGTCTCGATGACGATGGAGGTGGCGTCAGCGAGTGTTACCATTTCAGGATAACTGACCCAATATGGGGCGCAGAAGATCACTTCATCGCCGGGGTTACAAATCGCTTGCAGGATGTTATAAATGGTGTGCTTAGCGCCACAAGAAACGATGACCTGGGCGGGTTTATAGGCTAAACCGTTGTCCCTTTTGAACTTCTCAACAATCGCTTCCTTCAGCTCTGGCATTCCCGAAACGGCGGTATACTTGGTAAATCCCTCATTAATCGCGGCAATTGCTGCTTCTTTGATGTAGTCTGGCGTATCAAAGTCGGGTTCGCCTGCCCCAAACTTCACGACATCAATGCCTTCTGCTTGCATGGCATTAATTTGAGCGGTAATCGCTAGCGTCGATGATGGGGCGACTTTTTCGCCTCTTTGAGCGAGTGATAGCATGATCGGGTGTCCTCCTGGCTGTATGAGATCAAAGCGGAAATAGGCTGATGGGATGATCGCATTTTACGATATTTCTTCAAATTCTTCCAGCAATTGTTTCTGTTTTTTCGTCAAGGAACGTGGAATTTCGACCTTAATCTGGACACGGAGATCACCCTTGCGTCTGGACGCATCGGTAATCCCTTGTCCGCGCAATCTCAACTGTTGTCCCGGTTGTGTGCCGGCGGGGATCTTGAGCTCCACATGTCCCTTCAGGGTTGGCACACGAATTTTTCCGCCTAGCGCAGCGGTGGTGAAAGGAGTCGTAACCTGGGTCACGAGATCTAAGCCTTCCCGTTTGAAATTCGGATGTGGTTGCACGGAAATCTTCACAAACAGGGAACCGGATCTCCCACCCCCAACCGAATCACCTTGACCGCTGAGGCGCAACGTTTGTCCATCTTTGATTCCCGGTGGAATTTTAATCGTGATGGCGCGATGATTCACTTGTATCCGTTTCTCGGCGCCAAGTACAGATTCCTCAAAAGAAATCGTCAGTTTTGTTTGCAGGTCGCCGCCGCGTGGTGGTGTATGGAAACCTCGTCCCTGACGACTGAAAATATCTCCGAAGACATCATCAAAGCTGCCGAAAATGTCTCGACCAAAGTGGGAAAAGATATCCTCAAAATTCGTGAACCCCTGGAATCCAGCATCGTGAACGCCTGCGTGCCCACGGATGTCATAAATTTTCCGCTTCTCCGTGTCTGACAACACCCCGTACGCATTAGAAGCTTCCTTGAATTTTTCCTCCGCAGCTTTATCGCCTGGATTCTTGTCCGGGTGATACTTCATGGCGAGCTTGCGGTAAGCGCGCTTAATCTCTTCTGGAGAAGCTTTCCGATTCACGCCAAGCACTTCATAGTAATCTCGTTCTGGCATTTGATTTTCCCCCTTATGTCTGATATAAGTCCACCGTTTACATTGGCAAGATCCGTGCCATCTGAAACAGGCTGCGGAATCGACTTGCGATGAGCCGTAATGGCTTCAGGCGATACCGGTCGTACCCATTCATGCCATCTTGACATGCCGGACCCCCCTGCACCGTCATGTCAAGTTGACAAATATCGATTGGCTGATTTGCTGATGTGTCTGTTGGCTACGCGATCAACTCCAGCACCTCCGCTATCGTCTCAACTTCACCATGACGTTTGACCAACGTGCTGCCAAGCGTCAGTACAGCGCGCTCAACGGATAATTTATGCTCGGTATCCGGGATGCCTTCGATGTCTTGCACGTGTGCTGCCCCAATCAGGCGACGCATCATCTCCATCCCAGTAAAGCCCACCGATTCGTGGAATATTCCAGTCAGCACGTCTGCTTTATGCCTTTTATCCGCCATCTCAAATTCCGTAGCGTAGATTTCCCATGTTCGCTGAATCCCGGCTTTTAGTTGCGAGCGGACGGATTCATTTCCGGCATGCGAGCAGTAGGAGAGCAGATAGCTTGCCCAATATAACCCAATATCGAAGCCGACGGGACCGTAGAACGCAAACTCGAAGTCGATCACTTTCGTCGCGTCACCCTGTACCATGACACTTCCCGTGTGGAGATCTCCGTGCGTCAAGCCTTGCTGCGATGTCAGGAAGATCTCCTTAAGATGCTGGATCTGTGCCAACAACGGCTGATCTCTTTTCAGGGCGTTCGCGTGCGGTTCAAGTCCATCGGTGTAAAAATTTGTCGGATCATCCGTAAACGGCTTGGTGAATATATACTCCGCTGTGATGCCCTGCATGACGCTGTTCCCAAAGCGAGCGGCGTAACTTTCCGCTTGAGCGGAGGAGAGGTTTTGGACATGGGTTCGACTGTGAGTAATTGCCATGAAATGTGCGATATTTTCGGGGGTACGCGCATCGACAACGCCATTGATGAGCTCGTCCCGCAGAATGTGGTAGCCGCTCAAATCCTCCATGACGATAATATAGTTGGGGCGGTCAAAATAGATCTGATGCGGCGCAAACTCCGGAACAAATTGGTTGTATACCGCCAACGCTCTCGATTCATAAGTCAATCGCTCCGGCGTCAGTTCATAACTCGGTCCTAGGATCTTGATGTAAGGCGGGGCTTGCTTGAGCACAACTGATTTCGATGGTTCATTTGCGTCGAACGCGCGAAAGACAAAGTTCAGGTTGCCATCGCCGATCTCCTCAACGGCAATCTTTGTGTCTGCTGTGAATATCCTGATTTCCTGCTGGTGTTCTCGAAGGTAGTCCGGGAGGTTTTGCGTGCTCAACTCCATCCAAAGATTCTCCTTCATACACCGAATTTTTCAATTGACATCTCAAACGGAAAAAGATATGTTTTTAGGCGCGACTTGAAATGTCCTGTCTTTCCATGAACGGCTGACATAAAATCTCTAACCATCTATTATCCGATTGAAACGCAGTGCGAGAAAGGATCATTACCTGTGAAAAATCTCTTCATCTTCATGACCATCTTTGTGTTGATTCCCGCTTTGATTGTGGCGCAGGACGCCGATTATAAAGTCCCGGCGAAACTCGGTGTCGAAGATTTTCAGATGCCGGACGACAAAGCATTCTTGAAAAAATTTGATGAAGCCAAGATTCCGACACTCATGCAAAAAGTGATAAAGGCGGAGGGAAAGTATATCGTTCCATGGCTGCGCCAACAGACCGCCGAGGTGCATGATTATGAGCTAACGATTAAGATGATGCGTCAGGGCGTT
>JAPUIP010000683.1 GCA_027296925.1 Candidatus Poribacteria bacterium
TGAAGAACACCTTCCTCTAAGTCTTCCTCAGTCAATACCCGATAAGATTCAAAATGCTGTGGAGCTGAAATCGAAATCACGTTACGTTCCGCCTCCGGATTGACATGAATCGTCTGCGGTGAAGCCCCGAGCAGGCGGTTATTAAAGAAGATGGAGCAGTTCTTCGGAATAACTTTTACAGTCAGCGTTTTGCGTGTCTGTTTCAAATATTCGTATTCTTCCAGGTCTTGTCTGCTCCGGATCGGCAATTCCGGGAAAAGATCCTCGAATTGCAGCGTTTGCCGGGCGGATTGTAGCCATTTCGTCAGTTCCTCGCGGGTCCGTGGGAAGTCGGACGGATCGTAGGAAAGAAACCGGATGTGGGAAAAATTAGAGGGTGGCTGCACATCTTTATCAAGCAGCAGAATTACTTTCTTCTTCGCGGCATGAGCGAGCCCCAACTCGTACATCACAGTGACGTCTTCGTCCGTCAGCACGGCGATAATTACCTCGGTATCAATGATATGTTGGCGTATCCCTTCCATGATGTTATCGTAACGTTGGGCGACATCCTCGGTGCGCAAAGGCGCCATGCCGTTGTTTACAATTGCCGGCCTGATCACCGCATCCCAAAGATTGAGATATGCCCTGGTCTGTGGCATCAATACGAAACAGAACGGTTCTTGCGGCGTCATTTTATTGGATTGGTCATTATTCATTTCGTCCCCGCCTTATGTTTCTTCAGTTAGATAATCCCCAGTTTCTTTAGAAAGTGTTCAGTCGGAATTGTTAAATCAAGTGTTCGTATTTCAGCCGGAGCATACCATCCGATGATATCCGCTTCTTCGGACATTGTCACCTGATTTTTGTCTACCTTGGCTCGATATAACCGCCATTCGTGGAAATCCGCTCCTCGGCGACAAGGCTCCTTCACGGTTTCGACAAATTCCGGCTTTTCCGGACGGATTTCAATTCCCGCTTCTTCTCTGGCTTCACGAACAACGGCCGATTCAGGTGTAGCGTCATCCAGGTCCCAGTGCCCCGCAATAATTGTGTACTGAAATGGAAACAGTCGCCGGTGAAATAGCAGAATCTTGCCCTCCCATTCGACGACGGCGCCAACAGAATAGTGAAGCAACTCATGGTTGGGTAAAACCCGGTAGCGCATTTGTGGATAGATCAGGATCAGACGACTATCATTATACCCACAACCCGGACACCTGTAGTATTCCCGCCCTTGATGCGCATAGGGATGGATGCTTTCATTCCAACATTCGGGGCAGTAGCTGTGGGGTCTGTTATCTTGGCGGATCGCTCCTTTGACTTTCATGATTTATTGCTATTGCAAACCTCTGCGTTTTGTGACCTCATCAACTCTACCCACTCTGCGCCATCTCGACCATGCCCTCAGGCACAGCCTGACCTCCGGCGCGATCTGCCTCAATCATCGCGCGTATGATATCGCCGCCTTCCTTGAGTTTGCCTGTCAACATCCGCTTGATTGGAGCAAAGATCAATCGTAGCAGAAAGGTATGGATGGCGTTTTGCCCGGTGGGCCTGTCAGCGTACCATGACAACCGGGTGCCGCCATCGATTGGTGTCAACTGGCTAGTAATGCGTACGCCCCCTTTCAGCGGGAGAACCGAATCCATGGTCATGTAATCGAAGGGGCGCCAATCCACAATCGTCTCCTTGATGGATTGCTTGCCATGCGCACAGTGAAGCCCGGTACCAACATCGATACGGCCTCCGGAGAGTCCCTCAACCGTGATGCGATCCGCTTGAGTCCAACGTCTCCTGTTTTCGGGTGCGTTGACGTAGTCCCAGGCCAACGCCGGCGGTACGGGCAAATCGACATGAATTTCGAACCAGAGATCTTCCATATCGACATAAACGCGACGCTTTTCTTTTTCTCGGGCCCAGACGGCACTGAGGTCGTGGACGAAGCCGTTGACTTCGCCCAGGTGTTCGTAAGTTTCGGAATGCGGTTTCATCTCTGCTGTCAACTCGCCCAGCGACATGGCTTCAGCGCAAGCCTCCGTGAAAAAGGCGTAGGCCTGGATGCCGGTGGTCTTGATCACTCGGTTTTTCAGTAAACGATGAATGAGAACCACGTCTGGACCGGTTAACTTTTCTCGGCCGCCGATGTTGCTCAAGATAAAAGAACCGTGGTGAACCACGATTTTGAGATCCAAGGAGGGAGCGAGTTCGCACGCTTTGCAGGGGCAGTTTGAATTGTGGTGAATATGCTCTCGCGTCAGCGCAAACGCGCAGTAGAGGTTCTCAATCGTTTCGAGCAGCGTTTGCCTTTGCAAAATGCGATCGTCGAGCGTGTAGGCGAAAATCGCGTCGCCCTCCAATTCATGGATCACCCAAGGCGGTTGAATACGTTCCATCAGGGCTTCAAGCAGACATTTCAAGATGTCTTCGGCATGTTCTAATTCGGTTTGGGTCAGAAATTTCGTGTATCCCGTGATGTCAACAATAATCAGATAGCCTTTCTGTCGCACAATTAACCTCCTCGGTAGTGAGCCAATTTTGCTATGTCAACCCAGAAGCCATTCCGCGATTCCTTCACTTGATACCGCTTGCGTCTCCGTCCTCAACCGGTCGGCCGCGCTAGCTGCCTGATACACGTCGGCGATCCAATCTGTTTCGAAAGCGCTGCCTGTATTGTGGATAAGCAGATGACGTGGGGTAACGAGCGTGCCAGCGGTGCGGAAATCGCCGGCACGACGAATACTCGGAACCGGCAAGGATTGGAGATACGCCGCGTCATTATCGCTTTCAAACGCATTCACATCGGCGACTATACGGTCGGCATCTGCGAATCCGGCGGCAAGCAAGGACCATAAGCCCGCCTCCCCGATTCCAACCAGATTAACGGCTGAGACCTCCGCTTTGCCCGTCAGATATGCCAACGCTGTCAGAATATCCTGGACACGCAACGCGGCATCCGTGCGGTTGTAGGTCGTGAAGTATCTAACGCTGTCATCTCGCTCAGTTTTTCCGTCCGCTGATTGGTGCTCGCCGGTCAAAAACACATCTACCGTTAAGACCGACTGTCCAGCGGCAAGCAGATCGACGATGAGGCGCATCGCATCCCCTGTCTCTGGATCGATGAGGTGCGCCTTGCCTTCCGGGTGAACGATCAGCGTCGCCGGTCTTTTCTCTCCGGCCGCTTTCGGCGAGAAGAGCATCGCCGGCAGTTGATCGCCGACGCCGTTCCTGCCGATCAGGAGCCGATGCGCGGTGAACTCGGATTTTTCGATACTTCCGAATTGCTCAACATTGAGGTCCGCTGGGGTTGGGTTCTGAATTGCCAGCGCATGTCTGAGCGCCGTGCCCATCTCTTCACGGAATCGCTCCAGGTCATCCGGACCAGTCGGTCGACGTTCAGCAAGCTGTTTCTCCGCGCTTTCAATCCGTGAGCGGGTTAGTTGGGCCGCGTTGAGAGCGTGAGGGGGCAGGTCTCGGTCATGAAAAACGAGCAGGGCCTCATCCGCTTCCACTTCAAAAGGAACTTCCTTGAATTGGGTAGGGTCATCTTCACCCAGTAACCATTTGCCGAACCAGGCGTAGACCGCTTCGCGGCTCTCCTTGTTATAGTTGTGCCCGGCGTCGATTTGCACCTGATGAATTTTATCCTCCGCATTGAAGTGGGCATAGATGCTGAGAATGGCAGGATACTCAACCGAGGGGGTGTTCGCTGTCCAATCGCCTGTTGCGGAGACCATGAGCAGCGGACGCGGCGCCATCATCGCCCCGATCTCCATGTTGGTGACGTCCAATCGCAGGTTGGGGGCATTTTCGCAAAGGCAGCCGCCCTGCATGTGCGCGGAGATCATGTTGACCGGCGCAGACACCTTGATCCGATCATCGATCGCCGTGAGCATGAACGCCTGTGTTCCGCCGCCGGATGCCCCGGTGCAGCCGATCCGATCCGTATCCACGTCCGGTAGAGATTCCAAGAAATCGACTGATCGGATGCCGTTCCACAACTGAAGCGCCATCAAGCTCAAGCCCCAGAGCGCCTCGCGTGCGCCGCCATATTGGTGGTCAATCTGTTCGCCGCTGTCGCAACGCCCAACCATGTCATACGAAAAAATCACGTAGCCCTGCCTGGCAAAGTTGATACAACGACCCGGAACCGACCCGCTTTCGCTATTTTCTAAGCGCCCTCTGCCCCAGTGCCCGTGCGGACTGACGATCCCTGGAAACGGCCCCACTTTGCCTTTGGGGCGATAGAGATTGCCGGTTGTGAAAAAACCGGGGTAGGCTTCAAAGCAGACCTTCTCGACGGTGTAATCTTCCCGTTCAATTCTGCCGAAAATCTGTGCGTTTAGTGGCGTTTTCTCCGGCATCGGCATCAGTCCATTGCTGACTAAAATATGCTCCCGAAGCGCTGCTGCCGTTGCTAACCATTCTCTTTTAGTGTAGACGGGAAACGTGTAGGTTTTGTTGAGATCGCGAACGTTATCAATTCTTGCATCGTTAACCATTTGAGATGAATCGGTGAAGACATAAGCCAGTTCGTGGCGGGACGGCGCGGTATTTGACATATCTCCCTCCTGGTGTCATTGCTGTCATGTCAAAGAGATCATAGGTACTTACGCATCAATCCGATAAAATTCCTTTGCATTGTCGTGGAAAAGCTTCTGCTTATCGGCGTCGGAAGCATCCTGGACAGCCCAAAGCAGCGCATCCAGCCACTGCTTATACTCGGCGGCTAACGTGCAGACGGGCCAATCGCTGCCGAACATGAGGCGATCATAGCCAAACGCAGTCACGAGGCGATCGATGTACGGCTTCAGTTCCTCCTTCGTCCAGTTGTTACTGGCGGTCGTCACAATGCCGGAAACCTTGCAGTGCACGTTATTAAACGCAGCAAGTTCACTCATATGGTCCGCCCACGGTTGAAATTGCTTGCCTTTGATGTCCGGCCCGCCGCAATGGTTGACCGCATGGCGCACATTTGGCGTCGCTTTCACCAATGCAATCGCAGCGGGGAGTTGTTCGTGATTGGCGCAGAGATCGAACGAGAGATTGAAGCGCTCAAGCAGTTGCACCCCCTGAATCAGGTTGGGTTCACGATAAAACTCAGCATCGGGACGATGCCAGGCCATACGACGAATCCCAACTACGAGGGCATATTCTGTGAGTTGCTTGAGGATGTCTTCAACATTGGGTACTTCGAGCGGAGCGGCAGCGACAATCGCGCCGATTATGCCGCCCTGTTCTGCAATCTGCGTCAGCCACTTGACCTCTTCCACAACATGCTCCGGTGCGGGATCGGCTTCAACGTGCACCGATCGGACGACGTTGAGGCCTGCGGTGGCGCGGCGATAGTCATCGCTTGTGTAGCGTTTGTCAAGTGCATCAAAATCGTCCAACCACGGGTAGCTCAGGTTTGACGTATACCAGAGATGTTGGTGTGTGTCAATGATTTGCAGCATGAGCTCTTGCCTTTCCTGATTCTGAATTCATTGCCGGGTAGGATATCCGCGCCATGACTACCTGTGACTGTCAAGTTGATTCGTAATGCGATGAGTGCGACAACGAGACTGTGTTCGTTCGGTTCCGATGCCCGAAAAATGGTCCGGGCGGAGAATTTCAATATCCCACTGCACACCCGTCACGACGGGGATCGGAGCCCGCAATCAGCGTATTGTGCTCCGGATGAATAAAGATTGCCTGCCCGCCGCCGAAAAACGTGTTCGGCGGTACCAAGTGGTGCCCCTTTCGCGCCAATTCCGCTTGGACATTCATTGGCACACCGTCTTCAATGGTAATCGTCGAGCCCTCCACAACGCGGAAGCGGGGCGCATCGAGTGCCGACTGAACATCCATATTAAAATCGACAAGGTTGCACACCAGTTGAAGATGTCCCTGCGTCTGCATCTGTCCCCCCATCACCCCAAACGCCACAAGCAGCACGCCGTTTCGAGCGATCATTCCGGGGATAATCGTGTGCATCGTGCGCTTGTGAGGTGCGATTCGGTTGACGTGATTCGGATCAAGCGAGAAGCCTGCGCCACGATTTTGCAGCATAATTCCTGTATCGCCCGCGACCAATCCCGAACCGAAGCCGGCGTAGATACTGTTGATGAACGAAACGACATTGCGATCCTTATCGACAGCGCAGAGATAAACGGTATCACTCCCCGTTGGTGGAACGCCCGCAATCGGGTTTGGATGCGCACGGTCGAGATCGATTCTTCTCCGTTGGCGTTCTGTATGTTCGTCGGAAAGCAAGCCCGCAACGGGAACATCCTCAACGGTTGCATCCGTCACATATTGATACAGATCGGCAAATCCCAGCTTCATCGCTTCAATCAAGCAGTGCAAAGATTCCCCGCTGTTGTGTCCCATCGATTGGAGCTCGAAACCCTCAACGATGTTTAGCGCGAGCAGCGCAGCGATTCCCTGTCCATTCGGCGGAATCTCATACACGTCGTAGCCTCGATAGTTGGTTGAGATCGGCTCCACCCAATTCGAAGCGTGATCGGCGAAGTCCTGCATCGTGAATAATCCGCCATTTTCGTCCGAGAATCTGACGATTTTTTCGGCGAGCTCACCCCGATAAAACGCATCCCGTCCGCCCTCTGCTATCAAGCGCAGTGTCCGTGCGAGATTGGGCTGATAAAAGACCTCTCCCGGTTTCGGTGCACCTCTATCGGTCAGGTAGGTTTTTGCGGTATCGGGACAACCGGAAAGCAGTCTAACGCTTTCAGTCCACGCCAAACTGATCTGTGGGCTGACGGGAAAACCCTCCTCCGCGTGGGCAATCGCAGGCTTGAGGACATCGGCCAGCGTCATCGTGCCGCACGCTTCAAGAAGCGTCGCCCAGCCATCGACTGTACCGGGCACCGTCACGGCGTACATGCTGCCGGTACTCGGAATGCTGGTCAACCCTTGCTTTGTGAAAAATTCAAGTTTGGCTGCGTACGGCGAGCGTCCACTCGCGTTTAATCCACGAATCACACCGTCTTGCGGACGGTAGACCAGCATGAACGCATCACCGCCGATACCCGTGGACATCGGTTCAACGACGTTGAGCATGGCAGCGGTGGCGACAGCGGCGTCAATCGCATTCCCGCCGTCACGTAAGATCTGCAATCCCACCTGCGCGGCGAGGGGTTGACTTGTGGCAACGGCGCCGTGTTTGCAGATAACAGCAGAGCGTCCCGGGCCAAATCGGTTGGGACGATAATCATCAAACATTCATACCCTCCTGAGAGTCGAAGCAGCGAATCAAAGTGCGGGTTTGGGCGTAAGACCTGAACGCCATTTCACGGATTATAGCATACAACATACCGAAACACAAGTGCCGATGTTCACCGCCCAGGGTCATTGAATTCTTGGTGATTTAGCCGAACACCCACGACCTGTCATTCTGAGCGTCGGCGAAGAATCTTCTGATACAACCACAGCGATCTTTCGCGGAGTTTACACCCTCAGCCGGGTAGTTTACCCCCTCAGCCGGGGGCAGGCTCCCGAACTTTGAGGGGCAAGCTCCTGAGCTTGGCGACGGGCTCAAGATGACAATAATTACAGCGTGTCCGGAGAATGAAATGACCCGATTTACCGCCGAAGTTTGTTTGAATCTTTCAGGTTTCCCATGTTATACATAAACATATGTATAGGTTCAAGAAAAACAGCAAGGTATGGCGATGGATCTAATCAGAAAGGTAAGGAAATGGCGGAACACACACGATTCAAAGAACTGGTGGCACTGTGCCAAAGTCTGGAGGCAACTACCAAAAAACGTGAGAAAACCGAATTAATCGCAGCTTTTCTCCACCGACTCAACGTGGAGGAAATCTCGCCATCGGTCCTGCTCATCTTGGGAACGATTTTTCCGGAGTCGGTTTTTCTGGTATGAGCGTGGGGCTCGGGCCGCCGGACAGGCGTTGCTGGATGCTGCGGAGGCGTACTTTCGTGAGCGCAACTTGAGAGAGATTATCGCGTTTCCGCAGGATTACCGTTATTCCTTTTACCACTTGGAGAGTGCGTATTTATCCGATCGACTGGATGCGGTGCATGCGCTGCTGGGGTTCAACGGTTACAAGCGGGTCGCTGGCGAGGTGTATCTGGATTGGCCGAACTACAACGTCGCGCCTGCGCCTGTTGATGTCTCCGTCGAAATTTCTCTCCAATGGCAAGCGGGAAGCGGCACAAGACCAGGGTTGATCGTGCAAGCACATCAGGGGGAAAAAGAGATCGGCATCTGTGTATGCGTGTCCGGGGGTGAATATTCACGAGCCGAGGATGCGCAAGATTGGTTGTTCACAACGTGGCTTGGTGTGTCAGAGGAGATGCAAGGTCAGGGCTTGGGACGCTATCTGCTGCACCGTACGCTGCAAGAGATGCACGGTGTCGGGTATCGTCACGCGGCAATCAGTACGGATTGGCAGAATTTCCGCGCCGCGCTATTTTACAGCAACCACGGCTATCACGTTGTGGATTGGACCTATGCTTTGGGACGCGAAATGGAATAGCGTTTGGAGAAAACGCGATGATGCCCCCTGAAAAAATCAAAGAGGTAGCTGAGCGCCTACTTGCCGAAGCGCCGGATCCGGTCGTCGGATTCCGTCTCCGGCGTGACGTTCTCCGACACAGAATTCTTACGTCGAACTCACGTTAACAATACCAACATGAGCGAGGTTATCAAAGCACATTCCCTTCGGCTCCGCGGAAAGAAAACTCAGCTTCGACCATTTAC